>NZ_JAUBOQ010000013.1:97868-140084 GCF_036700325.1 Microcoleus sp. Z1_B2 | reverse complement strand
GCCCGTCATGAGTGGACGGGCGGGACGCCCATCCCACAATAACAATTAAAATTATAAGTTATTTAATTCGCGATCCTAACCTGACGCACCCTAAAATGACTAATCTAAAGTCTAAAATCTGAAATCTAAAATGGTATGACTTCAACACTGCCAACTATTAAGTTTTTAAAACAGCCGACTTCGGAAGCTTGGGTGGAACAGGCGATCGCCCATTTGGATACAATCTTATTAGACCATTCTCACTGCGAGCGGAAAGCGGCGGGAGTAGCGTTAAATTTAATGTTTCGCTACCCAGCAAAGGAAAAATTGGTGAGGATGCTAACGGGGATCGCCCGCGAAGAATTAGAGCATTTCGAGCAAGTCAACCAGCGGTTAGAACAGCGCAGCATTGCTTTGGGCCCTTTGGCTGCACCTCCCTATGGTGCCGGTTTGTCCGCCCAAATTCGCAAGCAGGAACCGGAGAGACTTTTGGATTCTTTGTTGGTTTCTGGTTTGATAGAAGCGCGCAGTCACGAACGGTTGGGGCTGCTGGGCGATCGCTGTCCCGACGCCCAATTAGCTAAGTTTTACCGCAGTTTGATGGCTTCGGAGGCGCGCCATTACGGGGTATATTGGATTTTAGCAACAACTTATTTCGATCGGGATATTGTGATGCAGAGGTTGGAGGAATTATCATTAGTAGAGAGCGAGTTGCTCGCAAGTCTTCATCCCGAACCGAGAATTCACAGTTAAAAGCTAGGTGCATTTAAAAACTGTAAAACACAAAAAATGAGTAAGTTTACAGTTGCTAAAGTCAAAAAATAAATATACGTTGCAATAACCAATGAAAACCCAACATCTGGATTTTTTAATTCGTTCATGGGAAACCCGCGATCGCGCTGAGGCGTTCTATTTAATTAGGGATGTTTTAGCAGAGTACGGTTTAAAATGCGAACCTCACGGGGCAGATCGAGATGTCTATGATGTAGAACTACATTATCATAATCAAGGTGGCGAATTTTGGGTAGTTGAGCGGCAGGATAAAATAGTCGGTACGGCGGCTTACTATCCGATTGAGCGCGGAAATAATGCTGTGGAAATTCGCAAAATGTATATTTTGCCAGCAGCAAGAGGACAGGGTTTGGGTAAATTTTTACTGCAAGAATTGGAAAGTAAAATTATCGCTCGCGGCTTTGATGAAATCTGGATAGAAACTGCTAGCATTCTCAAAGAAGCTGTAAAAATGTACGAAAATAGTGGATATCTACCGACAACTGGTGTGGAGACGCCAAGGTGCGATCGGGTTTACGTAAAATATCTAGGTTAGAAGCAAAGTCTAAGAAACCGGGTTTCTGAGAAAATGTCGGTTGGGTGGCAAAATATCTCGGAAGAAACCCGGTTTCTGGGAATTTTGCATTGGGTTTTAATTTATTTTTTGCTGCAGAGGAATCTCGATCGCAAATTCGGAACCTTCTCCCACTACAGAATTGCAAGAAAGCTTGCCGCCGTGTTTTTCTACTATAATAGAGTGCGAAATAGCCAATCCTAAGCCAGTTCCTTTGCCAATGGGTTTAGTAGTGAAAAACGGGTCAAACAAGCGCTTTTGCACATCTTCGCTCATCCCAGGGCCGCTGTCAGCTATCCAGATGGCAACGCTGTTATTGTCGGTTACTTGGGTGCGAATCGTAATTGCGAGATTTTTGTCGGTGCGATCGGATTTCTTCATCTCCATTTCCAATGCGTCTAGCGCATTGCTCAACAAATTCATAAATACTTGATTTAACTGACCGGGATAACATTCAACTAAAGGCAAATTACCGTATTCTTTAATCACATTAATTGTCGGGTAATCGGCTTTATGTTTCAGGCGGTTTTGCAAAATCAGCAGTGTGCTTTCAATGCCTTCGTGAATGTCAACTTGTTTCTTTTCGGCTTCGTCAAGTCTTGAAAAAGTTCGCAGGCTCAAAACTATGTCGCGGATGCGATCGGCTCCGACTTTCATAGATGCTAAAATTTTAGGTAAATCTTCAATGAGATAATCAATTTCTAAGTCATCCCTTGCATCTACAATTCTTGCGCTAGGCTGCGGGTATTCTTTCTGGTAAAGTCGCAGCATTTTTAGCAAGTTTTGAGTATATTCGCTGGTGTAGCTGAGATTGCCATAGATAAAATTAACCGGGTTGTTAATTTCGTGGGCGACACCTGCTACTAACTGTCCCAAACTCGACATTTTTTCACTTTGAATTAATTGAGTTTGGGTGCGTTGGAGTTCGCGCAAAGTTTCTTCTAGCTGTTGAGTTTGAGCTTGAGCTAGTCGGGCAGCTTGGCGGGTTTGGGTGTAAAGTTCAGCGTGGTCGATCGCGATCGCAATTTGAGCGACTACCGCTTGCATCAGTTCGACTTCCGATTCGCTCCAATTTCGCATGGAGATAGCCTGATAGCAGGTAATCACCCCAATATCGCCTGCTGCAGTATGAATTGGCAGCGACAGCACAGAGTTAAAATTTGAAGCCTGGAAAACTTCGCGCAATTCTACATCTTCAAAAGTGCTGACATCATCAATTCGCAGAATTTCTCGCCGCAAAATCTGTCGCACTGCGAGACTAGATTTGTCCTCTACAGGATAAGTGCCAAGCATACTTGGCAAATCTGCATTCTTCGCTTCGTAAGTTACTTCCCAAACCGGAGGATTGGTGTTGGGGCGATACCAAGTGAAGATGCACCAATCTAGGTGCATCAGATTGCGAATTTCTTCAACTGCGGTTGCTACAATTGTGTCTAAATCTAAAGAAGTGCGGATTTGGTTGGCAATTTGATTGAGCAGTAATTCTCGCTGAGCTTGCTGTCTGAGGGCTTGTTCCGATCGCACTAAAGTTTCTTCTGCAAGTTTGCGATCGGTTAAATCTTGGATCACTACTTGGATAATTTTTTCATTTCCCACCTCGATGACTGTCAGCACCACTTCTGCGGGAAAATCAGTACCGTCTAAGCGCTGGTGAACCCAATCAAAACGGTGCTTTCCCCGCTCAAAGGCGATCGCGATCATTTCGTGGGCCAAGCTCAAAGAATCTCTGCCGTTGGGTTGAAAAGGAGGCGAGAGTGTGCCAGGGTTTTGGCCGTACAACTCTTGCGGGGTAGTGCAGCCAAATAGTTTTAGGGTGGCTGTGTTGGCATCGGTGATGGCATTGTCACATAACATAAAAACAGGCAAACTGGTTAATTCGTAGAGCGATCGAAATTTGGCTTCCGACTGCTGCAATGCGGCTTCTGTTTGCTTGCGATCGGTAATGTCGGCAACCATTGCCAAAGCGCCCATATAGCGTCCCTGTTTATCTACCAAGGAATTAGTAGAAACCATCGCCCACAAGTCCCTGCCGTCTCGGCTACGGAACTTAAAATCGAGCTGTTCGCGAATTCCTTCACGGCGGCGTTTGAGACTGATTTGTGCGATCGCCATGCCTTCTGCATCCATGAAAGCAAATAGCGACTCCCCGATCATTTCCTCTGGAGTGCAGCCGAGCATATTAGCCATTTTTTGGTTGACAAAAGTAGTTTTACCATCCGTATCTATCATCCAAATTCCTTCGTCTGCTGTCTCGACAATGCACCTGTATTTGTCCTCGCTTTCCCTAAGCGCTTCTTCTGCTAATTGGCGAGCCGTAATGTTTTGAGTCATTAGCAAACCGCCGATAATTTCTTGCCGTTCGTTTCTGACTGGCAAAGTATAACCGAGGTAGATGCGATCGCTGTAAATAAATTCTGTAACAACTGTTTCTCCTGCCAGTGCCGCCCGATAATTTGGCTCGACAGCAGCGCAAAAATCTGGCTCGAATACTTCCCAGATTGTCTTGCCTTCCATCAACTCTTTGGAAAGCCCCACCGCGGCTAGTTCTGTACCTTCTACCAGCGTGTAGCGCATTTCTCGATCGAACAACATCACCGCACCGTTAGGAAAGTTGCTTGCCATAGTGCGGTAAAGCTGTTCGCTTTTTTGCAGCGCAGCTTCTGCTTGTTTGCGATCGCTAATGTCAACTACAACTGCACCGATGCCGATCGCCTCGCCATCTTTGTCTAGCAAGGGAAAATAAGAGCCTGTTAGGTGTCGGACAAACCCAGGCTTTCTGGGGTTGTCACCACTCATCTCTATGTTAATTAATGGTTGTTTTGTCCTCAAAATTTTTTCGTACAAAGGCTCTATTATGGGAGCGATATTTGGCAATATTTCGCGTACAGTCTTGCCGATGTGAGCTGCTGGACTCAGGCAATTTATTTCTGCTAAAAATTGATTAATTTGCACGTAGCGCAACTGCGAGTCCAAAATACAAAGTCCCGCCGGAGCCTCCTTTAAAAACGCATCAAATAGTCCTTGTCTTTGTGCTAATTCTTGTTCTAAAGCTTTGCAAACGCTGAGATCGGTTAAAGATCCCATCATCCCCACAACTTCTCCCATTTTGTCTTTCAATAGCGAGAGCATCAGGTGCGAGTAAAATTTTTCTCCAGATTTACGGCGTGTTATAACTTCTATTTCATGCTCGCCTTTTTCTTGTAGCGGTTTGATGACTTGCTGTAACAAAAATTCGTGTTCTTCTGGCGGGTAAATTAGAGAAATGTGCTGTCCGATAGCCTCAGTTGCTTCATAGCCGTATAACTTTTGGCAGGCTTGATTCCACATGGTGATCGAGCCGTCCATATCTGTAGAAATTACCGCCTCGTGAATTTGGTCGATAATTTGACTTTGGAGACGCAATTTTTCTTGAGTTTGCTCCAGTTCGGCGATTTTTTCTTCGAGTAGTTTCTGAGTTTTTTCCAGTTCCGCAGTCTGCTTTGTCAGCAATTTTTCTAGATGTGAATTGCTGTGTGGCGACGCTGATTCTAGGGGAGCGCTATTTTGATCCCGATTATTAAAGATTTCTTCAACACTTAGCCAAATCGCGGACAGTCCCTCTGTTTCAATTGCCCGCTCGGAAACTCGCACGGGTACGAGATGCTGGTTTTTATGTTTGTATGCTGCTTCGCACAGGTGCGTGTGGCTATTTTTTGCTTGACATTCTAGATATTTTTCTGGGCCCGCGCACTGTGTTTGCTGAATTTCCCAGTAGTTGAGGTGGAGAGTTTCTGCAACTGTGCGGCCGATAATACTTGCAAAAGCTGGATTTACGTCGAGAAAAGTCCCGTCCGTCCGGCACAATGCCAGCCCTATCGGGCACAGTTCTAACAATTGGCAACGGGAGCGATTGCGCTTGGCTTTTCCTAACTGGCTTTGCATCTGACCTAGCTGGACTTGGTTTATTTAATTATATCTTTATTATCTTGTTTATTGCTGTGAGTTTTATCCTTAATTAAAAAAGAGGGAAGAAGGAAGTTCGGCAACGATCCCTCTACGGGATTTAACAAATGTAACGGATAGATGCTGAGCTTGGAGGGAAGAAGGAAGAGATTGGAGGTTCGAGGTTCGAGGGAAGTTCGGCAACGATCGCGCGATCGGGATTTAACGGATGGATGTTGAGGAAAAAGACAAGATGGGGAAACAAAAGTGAGTAATAATCACCGGGGAGGAGGAAAGAGGGAATGAGAAGAAACCCGAAAAATCACAAAAGAAGAAGTACAAAACTGGTACAAAGACCATTAATTTATACATGGTATCTTCCCTCCAACCTTCTTCCTTCTTCCCTCTTCCGACGGACATCCATTACATCCGTGACATCCGTGACATCCGTCGAGCGAATCCGTTGCCGAACTTCCTTCAATTAATCGCGGGCAATACCTTCGGATCGAGCGGCCAACTGTACTGCACCGGCGACAGCAATGGCAACTCTTTCGTCAAAAACCGAGGGTATAATGTGCTCTTTGTCAAGCTGAGAAGGACTGACTAAAGAGGCGATCGCATAAGCTGCTTCCAAGTACATAGTGGGCGTAATCGTGGTCGCTTTGCAGTCCAAAGCGCCTCGAAATATCCCCGGAAATGCCAAAACATTGTTAATTTGATTCGGGTAATCGCTGCGTCCGGTTGCTACGATCGCCGCATCTTCCATAATTAATTCTGGCTGAATTTCGGGAATGGGATTTGCCATTGCAAAAACAATGGGATTTTCGGCCATCGAACGCACCATAGATCGGGTGACTACGCCGGGGGCGCTGACGCCTAAAAATACATCGGCACCGGCGATCGCATCTTCCAAAGTACCGCTCGAAGCCACGGCAAATTCTAGTTTTTCTGGGTTCATATCCGTGCGGTCTTCGGAGAGGACGCCTTTGGAGTCGCACATGATGATGTTTTGGGCACCTGCTTTACGCAACAACCGGGCGATCGCGACTCCGGCCGCACCGGCTCCGTTTATCACGATACACACTTCTGAGATGGTTTTTTTGACGATTTTCAAGGCATTAATTAATGCTGCCAAACTAACAATCGCAGTGCCGTGCTGGTCGTCGTGAAAAATCGGAATATCTAAGGTTTCCCGCAATCTTGCTTCGATTTCAAAGCAGCGGGGAGAAGAAATATCTTCGAGATTAACGCCGCCAAAAACCGGGGCGATATTCTGCACTGTGCGAATAATTTCCTCAGTATCTTGGGTATTCAAACAGATAGGAAAGGCGTCAATACCTGCAAATTCTTTAAATAGCATGGCTTTGCCTTCCATAACTGGCAGTGCGGCGGCAGGGCCGAGGTTTCCCAGTCCCAAAACTGCGCTACCGTCGGTAACAATGGCAACAGTATTTTGTTTGATTGTGAGGTTATAAACTTGTTGCGGGTCATTGGCGATCGCCGTGCAGATGCGGCCCACTCCTGGAGTGTATGCCATAGCTAAATCCGACTGGCGTTTGAGGGAAATTTTGCTAACTACGCTGATTTTTCCGCCGCGGTGCAAGTTGAAAGTGCGATCGTACACGTCGATCACTCTGATATCTGGCAGTGCTTTCACTGCTTGCACTATTTCTTCGTTATGCTCGAGGCTGTAAGCATCGACGGTGATATCGCGAACGGTAGTGGCGCGGGTTTGCTCGATCAAGTCGATTTGGCCGAAGTTGCCGCCGACAGATGCGATCGCGCTGGTGACTCTTGCGAGCATTCCCGGCTGGTTCGGCAGAGCAACCCGAATTGTTAAACTAAAGCTGGGATTGGGTGTCAGTTTTACCATGATGTCTTGATTTCAGATTTGAGAATTTCAATCTTAGATTTTATCGCCAATGTTAGGCATAAAATTTAATAATTCAAATTTTCAACTGAAATTTTTAACAAATTCTATGAGCCTGTGGTGCGATCGCTCTGCACTGCCAGGGGTGTGGCTGGAAAACAGCTCTTTTTTTGAGTAAATCTGTGCTCTGTTTCTAGCTTGTTACCAGGAATTTCTTCATGTGGTACCCGCCACGTGATTTATCCGTGGAATCAATCCAAAATCTAAAATCAAAAATCCTTGCGTCCCCCGCATTTATCTCGCGCAAGTCAACCTAAAATCTAAAATCTAAAATCTAAAATTGATTGACTCTCCCACAAATAGCCTATTTTTTGTCAATTTCCCCGCGAACCGCGAATATGAAGCGCGGATGTAAAAACCTGGTTTATGAGGTCAATCGATTTTAGATTTTAGATTTTAGATTTTAGATTAAAGAATTGAAGCATTGACCCCAGGGATAAATTCGGGGACTTCTTTATCGGATACAGGTTTTTTATTTCGGGACGGATGAATCCGGGGGCTTGTATCCGGGATGCTTTCGGTCAACCTGCGGAACTATTATCTATTTTTGAGAATATTTCTGCTTATTCTGAACATCAGCAGATATTTCGCAAAAATCTATTTTCTAGCGATACCGCCTAATTCCTGCTGCTGTCTTTTGAAGCGAGACACCCAGGAGAGTTGATGCGGCTTTTTGGTGGCCTTTATGGGGAATGTAAAAAGTAGATGCACGGCTGTTTGAGCCGGCAGGTAAAAATCTGAGCGACTGACAAGCGGGTCTTTGATATATATTTTGTCTGGTTTAACACTTGCCAAAGATTGCGACTGCAACCTTGCAAACGCTCTAAATTACCTGCACGCTTTGCCCGATAATTCCAGGGAGTGTAACTAACAGACAATCTACCCCGCGCCGACACAGGCACAGCTTGGGCCGAACCCTGTTGAGTAGGTGGTTGCTAACTGTCAATTTTACCGATCGGCTGCAGCATCGGCCCATATAATTGTAAAGAATTTGCAAGCCAGACAATCTGGGGGAACTTTTTCTAAGTCTTGCATATCTACCGGTTGCTCTGCTTCGCTGCCGGGGGGAACTATGCACAGAGCAACTTGTCCGACTCCAGCCATGAGTTCGGCAACTCGCTCCAAAATACTGTCGATTTTTTCCATTAGTTGCTCTGCTGCATCGAGACTTGGCGCGATGATGAAAAAGGTTTTGACTCCATCGGGACAAGGAGCGAAGCCAAGGGTACACTCTCGTAATAGTGCTTGGGTGGAGAGACTGAAACCGTCGTAGAATCGAGCGATTACTGCTTGATAAAAGGCGATTGTCAGAGAGCGATCGCCAAAAATAGGTTGAGGTAACATAACTACTTCCTTTCGTAGGATTTTTGGGAGCATTGAAAAAATTTTAACATACCTTAATGTAAGCGATTTAACAAAATTATCTAGCGATCGAGATCATGGACTTGATGTGACATTTTTTAATTTGTGTAGCGATCGCAACTGTGATAAAATGTACTCTGTGCTATCACGGCCAGTGATTTTGATCGCATCAGCAGCTCAAAGCTAAGTACAAAATTTCCTAGTAGGTGAGGAGAGGGGGAGAGGGCCAGAGGGAGAGAACCAGAGGGAAATTACCTAAGTAGTAAGAGTATTATTGCCACAAAGTGCTTAATCTAGAGTTTAAAATAAACATCCAATCAAAATATTCAAGATGAACTCGATCGCCCAACAGTTAAAAGCAAAATTTGAAAAAGCATTCACCGCTGCATTCGGCGAAAGTTATGCAGGTGCAGATCCGATGCTAGCCGCCGCCAGCAATCCCAACTTTGGGGACTTTCAGTGCAACGCGGCGATGAGTTTGGGGAAAAAGTTAGGAAAGCCCCCACGGGCGATCGCCTCGACAATTATCGAAAACCTAGATATTACTGACATCTGCGAAACCCCAGAAATCGCCGGGCCCGGTTTTATCAATTTGAAGCTGAAACCGGCTTATTTGGAAGCGCAAATTAGTGCGTTAGCGAAGCCCTCGAAGAGGATCGCCGCCGACTCGCGTTTGGGGATTGAACCGACGAAAACGCCTCAGACAATCGCGATCGACTTTTCCAGTCCGAATATAGCCAAAGAAATGCACGTCGGACATTTGCGATCGACAATCATCGGAGATGCGATCGCCCGCATCCTCGAATTTCAAGGCCACGACGTACTCAGAATCAACCACATCGGCGACTGGGGCACCCAATTCGGAATGCTGATCGCATACTTGCGCGAAGTTCACCCCGAAGCCCTCACAACCGCTGACGCCCTAGACTTAGGAGATTTAGTCGCATTTTACCGCCAAGCAAAACAGCGCTTTGACACAGATGAAACCTTCAAAGAAACCGCCCGCCAAGAAGTAGTAAAACTGCAAGCAGGCGCCGAAGACACCCGCCGCGCTTGGAAATTGCTGTGCGATCAATCGCGCCGCGAATTCCAAGTAATATACGACTTGCTCGATATCAAATTAACCGAACGCGGCGAATCGTTTTACAATCCTCTATTGCCCGCTGTAGTCGAAGATTTAACCAACTTAGGTTTGCTAGTAGAAAGTGACGGCGCGAAATGCGTTTTTGTAGACGGTTTCACCAACAAAGAAGGCGAACCACTGCCGCTAATCGTGCAGAAAACCGACGGCGGCTACAATTACGCCACAACAGATTTAGCAGCAGTGCGCTACCGCATCCAAAAAGACAATGCAAAGCGGTTAATTTATGTCACCGATTCAGGACAAGCAAACCATTTTGCCCAAGTATTTGCAGTAGCCCGAAAAGCCGGTTGGATTCCTGAAGATGTCGAAATTGTCCACATTCCCTTCGGTTTGGTATTGGGAGAAGACGGCAAAAAACTCAAAACTCGTTCTGGGGAAACAGTGCGGTTGCAGGATTTGTTAGATGAGGCGATCGTCCGCACGCGCCAAGATTTAGAAGAGAGATTAAAAGTCGAAGAAAGACAAGAAACTGAGGAATTTATTGCTAACGTATCTCGAACAGTTGGTTTGAGTGCCGTTAAGTATGCCGATTTAAGTCAAAATCGCGCCAGCAACTATATTTTCAGTTACGACAAAATGCTCGCATTGCAAGGAAATACCGCTCCTTATATGCTGTATGCTTATGTGCGCGTGCAGGGAATTCGCCGCAAAGGTGAGATTAATTTTGATAACTTAGATGCTGGTGCGAAAGTGATTTTACAATCAGATGCCGAGTTGGTATTGGCAAAGCATTTATTGCAGTTGAATGAAGTTGTGAATGCTGTGGGAGGCGATTTGTTGCCGAATCGAATTTGTCAGTATTTGTTTGAATTGAGCCAAAAGTTTAATCAATTTTTTGAACAGTGTCCGGTTTTGAAAGCTGAGGAACCGTTGCGGACTTCGCGGTTGATTTTGTGCGATTTGACTGCAAGAACTTTGAAGTTGGGTTTGGAGTTGTTGGGGATTAAGGTATTGGAAAGAATGTAAGCGGTAAGGGGTGCGGGGCGCGCACCCTACATTATTTAGTTGCGGTGCTCCGTGCGCTACATTATTTAGTTGCGGTGCGCCGAAGCGCACCCTACATATTTAATTCGCTAGCCCATTTCTCCAATTAAGTTTAGCGCATTATTTCCAACTTTCTAAGATGTCTTGAAACATCTTTTTAGCCATCGGGTGATCGTTGCGATATCTCACAAAAATTTCCAAGTTGCGCGCAGATTTTAGTTAAGTTTAATATTTTTTAAACACAACTATTGCATCGGTAACAAACTTATAGTAAATTTACAATTTATCGGGGAATGCACAGCCATTACCTATTAAGGCATCCTCGATAAAAATTAAAAACATGAACGAAACAAAAGTTTTCGGAATGCCAGCAGAAAAAGGCCGCTGGTTGTTCGTTCCGCTGGGAATCACGGTCTTGCTTTGTCTGGGTACAGTTTATTCTTGGAGTATCTTTAGAAAGCCGCTAGAAAAGCAGCTCGATATCGGTGCAACGGATAGTTTATTGCCGTTTACCGTATTGTTAGTAGTTTTTGCCGTACTGATGCCAATTACCGGCTTTTTTATCGATCGCTACGGTTCTCGCACCGTGACCGCAGTCGGCGGCGTCGTGACGGGAATCGGCTATATTTTATCGGCATTTGCACCTAATATTACTGTCCTGGTACTCACCTATGGAGTTATCGCCGGTGCCGGGGTGGGAATTGCTTACGGCGTACCGCTAGCAGTAGCAGCCAAGTGGTTTCCCGATAAAAAAGGATTGGCAGTTGGGCTAACAGTAATTGGGTTTGGTTTGTCGCCTTTAATTACCGCACCGATTGCCAAATATTTAATCGATACCTATCAAATAGCGCAAACATTTCTGATTTTAGGCATCGCTTTTACCGTCATTATTTTGGCAATTTCGACCGTTTTGAAAATGCCGCCAACTGGATGGACGCCTGCGGGATTTGCGGCCGCCCGATCGCGAACAGCGGTAAATAGCCAGAGCGCACCGATGATGAAATCTCCCGCATTTTACGGGCTGTGGGTGTGCTACACCATTGGCACGCTGGTGGGATTGGGCGCGATCGGAATTTCTTCTTCCGTGGCGCAGGAAATTATTAAATTAGACGCGGGAACGGCTGCGGCAACGGTTTCTCTGTTTGCCATATTTAACGGTATGGGGCGTCCGATGTTTGGTTGGATAACCGATCGATTTAAGCCAAAATATGCCGCAATCGCCAACTACATTCTCATCTTAATCGCATCGATTATGATGACTCAGGCGGGCGTTGGACAAGTCGCAACTTATATCATTGCGTTTTGTTTGTTCTGGCTGTCGTTAGGAGGATGGCTGGCGATCGCGCCCACGGCAACTTTAACTTTATTCGACCCCACAGACTACGCGAAAAACTACGGCATTGTGTATACAGCCTACGGAGTTGGAGCGTTTTTCGGTACAATTGCTGCGGGGAAAATTCGCGATACTTTTGGCAGCTATACCAACGCTTTTTACATTACGGCAATTCTTGCGGTTGTTGGCATCATCACCGCCGTGTTTGCGCTGAAGGGAGGGGTTAAAATTGCAGCCGAAGCCGATGTTTCTTAATCGGGACTTGCACACCCCCGATCGCAGAAACCGGGTTTTTTAGGAAAATATGGGATTTGAGCCGTGAAGATCGGTGAACAACCCAGTTTCTCGGCTTTTCCAATTTTCTAAAATATCTTTAAACATCTTTACAGCAATTTGGCGATCGTTATCTCTCACAAATATATCGTAATTGGGGCTTGAGTTAATTTCAATCAACCAATATGCTCCTTTTGTATCTAGCGCGATGTCAAACCCAGCATAATTAATCGCAATTTCTGCAAAAACAGGTTTAACAAAATCTTCAATCTCAGAAATGAGATTGGGGTTAATTATATGTTTAGCTTTTGCACCTTCCCAGTGCAGCGGGCTTAAATTGCCCGCAAATTTAGCCTGAGATTTGTCTTTCTCGTACAGCAAAACTAGCTTTTCTTTGCAGAATACAGCCCGATATTCGTGGGCAATTTCGATATATTCTTGAGCTATGGCCACGTGGTCATAATCTTTGCTGTTGACATTAAATATAATTTCTAGGGCTTCTTTAATTTGCTCTCTAGTTTCACACAAAAAAACATTGTTGCCACCAGCACCGCGATTTCTTTTGAGAATCACCGGGAAAGCGAATTTTTTGTTTACTTCTAAAACTATTGATTCAATATCTGGGAAACTCAAATACTTTTTATACTTCTCCTCGCAGTGAGGCGAGACAAAACCGAGAGTTCTGGGAGTATTTATTTTGCCGTTTAATAGTTGATAGGTATATTCTTTGTCTTTAAAAATCTCTGCTACTGACGCGCTGTTAAATGCCGTCATGTAATTGACAAAATAATATTCTTCGCCGCCCTGTTTGAGTCTAATCAAGTTTTGGGAAGGATGCAGGATTTCGTAAGGGATATTTAATTCCTCACAAGCCGCCAGCAGGATTTCAATATTGGTTAGCATAAAATGTAACTTAATTAGAAATTAATTCTAAAGATTTGAGATTTGAGAATCGCTTCCAAATCTCAAACCTCAAATTATATCGCACTTCTATCCAAACAACCGCTGCTGTCCGTTTGCCGCATCTTTCCCGGCATAAATCTCGCGCGTTCCCTTGGGAATATAAATCCAATCGAATTCTTGCAAGCGGTTTGTTAAATTGGAAATGCTCACTCCCAATTCATCTCTCATTTTGTATAAATGCGACCACTTAGTTAAATCGCGTCCCTGTCTTTTTTCCTCCAAAATACACCGAGGCATCAATAAACAGCTTGCAAAATATTGCGCTTGCCATTCGATCGACAAAACCTTATTATCAGCACTCGCACCCCGACAAACAAACGGTTCCTCGAAATCAGACGCCGTTTTTCCTTCATTGCCTAAGTTTAATTCCAACTGTTCCACAGTGCCGTCTGCTTCGTCTTGATTGACGTGTAGCACCCAGTGGCCGATTTCGTGGGCGATCGTCGATTCGATGAAGCCCGGCGGTTTTTCGAGAATCTGTTCGTTGATTTCGATTAACCGCTGCTGCGGCAAAATCCTTGCCGCGATCGCACCTTCTTCATCCGGCTCAATGCACTCCCAAACTACGCCTAAATCCAGAAAATCAGCAACCGTTGTCGCATCAAAAGGCCATCTCGGAGCAAAATTTTGCGTTTTCTGCATCTGCATCAAGATGTCATTTGCCAAACGCTCGATCGTTTCTTTGGGATAGAAGCAATACGGCTTAAAAATACTCACTATGAGGGGCCTCTCTTACGCTTCAAAAGACTGTTTGAGCCAATCGGGATTTTCTTGCATCCGGCGGAAAAGAGCCTGCATTTCCTTCGGATTCTGCTTCAGCAGCGCTTCGTACTGCTGCGGCAGCCTCCCCGCCAAGAAAATCAATTCCTCTTCGTTTATGTCTAGATTCCGCGCTAATGCTCGGATTACCTCCTCTTTTGGCGCATAATCCGCTCGATCGTTCTCCAACTTCGACAAATAAGTAAAGTCCACACTTAGCATAGCTGCTAGCTCACGTTGTGAGTAAGCTTTGTCCTTGCGAGCTTGACGGATCAGTCTTCCAAATGTTTGTTCCACGGTTTTTTGCCTCCTGACAAGCATTCTAGCCTGTTTTGATGAAAAGTTCAACAAAATACTTGACGGGAAAATCAACCCGCGCTACCATGAGGTTAGTTGACGGTTTAATCAACCAATTAACCCGGACTGGTAGGGTTAAGGGTGCAAATTAGCCTAGCTCACACGCTACATATAGCGTCGTCAACTTCAGAGGAGTGAGAAGCGCTGGGCGTCAAAACGCTTGTACGCAGCAAATAAGGAGGAGCAGATCGCAAATGCTGAGAACCTGGACAGACACGCATTACAAGCTCGAAGACGATGACTGGCTATACATCGCCACCCACGAAGAACAAAGCTCAGCCTCACTGGTTTGTCCCGGCTACGCGCGGGATGGCGAAGGCTTCAGCATCCACTTCACCCCAGCGCACTTAGAAACGTTAGAGCATTTGCTCGCCGCGCTGCGGATTATCAAAGCTCAACAAGAGGCGAGGCTTGAGTATACCTATCCAGAACCAAAAGCGACAACACATCTCATTAGGTAATCGAAGTTCAGCCGCGAGCAATGTACGAGATTTAACGGATTACCAATTCCCCGTAAAACAATAAAGAACTAAGGAAAAACGAACAATGACTAAAACACAAGAAAGACCGACATTTTCAGTATTTGGTGCCAAACCGAGCAATGCTTTGCTAGTACCGGAAATCCCGATCGCCGTCCGCAATAATTGCCAAAGTGGCCAGTGGGCGATCGGCGATACAGACTACGGTTCCAAGTGTTCCATGACCATCCTCAAATTCTCCAAATTCTTCGGTTCCCTCGGTCAAACTTCGCACACATTGTGGGGTCAACTCTGGTTTGTCGCAGAAAGTGGTGAATTGCCGCAAGGAGTTGTCATGGTGACATACATCAAAAACCGCAGCTTGAACGATTTTAACCGCTTGGTAGCATCAGTTCAATCTCGCGGCGTAGAACCTGCAACCGGGATTTTCATCCCCGAATTTGTCAAACATTCCGGTCAGAAACCAGATGACAGCGGAGTAGTAAAACCGATAAACTACTACAGCTTGAAATGGTCTTGGAACGAGCGGAAAGATTGGGCGGTTATCGACCAAGCCGCAGCAGTTTTGTCAGATTCTAGCAATCAATCGCGGATGATTGACTTAGAAGGAACAAAAGCTATGGTGTGTTTAGATAACCTGCCGGCACAGCAAGTTGCCTGCTTGATGGCTGCTCACGCTGGCGGTGAAAGCGATGCTATTGCTTTGAATTCCAACGGCAGTAAGTCGCTACCGCCAGCCGAAGAGCAATTAACTGCTGACTTGTTCTAATTTTGTTGTAAAGGCGCGATTAAATCGCGCCTTTACCATAACTGTTACCACAGACTGAAATGAAGAAATTAACCAAGCTTAAAACCAAACCAAACCTGCAAGAAAGCCGTTTGAAAGAGAATATTGAGCTGCTCGACCAAATTCGGGCAGACGCAGTTAACGACATCGAAAGTCTCACCGAAGACTTCCAGCACATGACTTTAGTTGCCGAATCAGTCCAGCGGAATTACCGAGCTTTGTTAGCCGAAAATCAATTGCTAAAAGGCGCACTTTTGAGTATAATTGATGAGTGCGCCTGCTGGGAAGGAAATCGGTGCGATCGCTGCTGCAAAATTCTCAGAACTCTAGCCAGCGCCAATCCCGAAGAAAAATCCGATGCAGCCAGAAAATACCGTTCCATTCTCAGCCAACTCCGCAACTTAGAATAACTGAAAACGTTTCACTAAAAAATCTCGAAAACTTAGAATCAGGAGAAGCAAACATTATGACAATAGCAACTGCCAAGGATAGCAAAGCCCAAATTTTGCAAAACTTTCAGCAGATTTTAGCCGACAAAAAAAAGATCGAATCCAAAGTCGAAACCAAAGAACAGTCAGCCGAAAAAGCCAAAAACAAACAACTCCTCGAAGTCGCTTCCACCTACACAATTGACAGCATCGTCAAAGGCTTGGCTGACTTGCAATTAGATTTCGGCAGCACCATCAGCGGACTTTCGGAAAAACTGAAAGCGGAATCTTCCAAATTAGACGAATTAAAACGCGCGATCGAAATTGAAGCGGCACAATTGCAAGAGTTGCAGCAAATCAGAGTTGTAGCAGACGCCCTCCACATTTTAACTCAAGAGCACCGAGAAAAATTGACCCTGCTAGAACAAAACGCTGCTAACCAGCGCGAAATTCTCGAAAAAGACACGACCCAAAAACGCAAGGTTTGGGAAAAAGAACAGCAAGAATTTGAGGCAGCAGTTGAAGAAGAGGCTGCACTCATAACTAAAAAGCGTCAGGAAGAAACAGCCGATTACCAATATGAATTAGAACGCACCCGCAAAATCGAAACCGACGAATACGAAGAAACGAAGCGTAAACTAGAACGGCATTTGCAAGAATCTACCCGCGAAAAAGAAAAAAATTGGGTGGAACGGGAAAAAGTCCTCAGCGACAATCAAGCGGAGTTTGAAGAGAATCAAAGAAAAGCCGCCGGATTTGAGGAAGAACTCAAACAGGCTTATGTCAAAGCCAAAGAAGAAGCAATTCAAGAAGTTTCCCGCGAAGCTAAAGTCAAGGCAGATTTAGTGGATAAAGAATGGGAAGGAAGCAAGCAAGGATATGAATTAAAAGTCCAATCTTTACAGCAGACAATTGGGCGACAAACCGAACAAATTGCCGAAATTTCCGCGCAACTGCAAGCCACGATGAAGCAAGCGCAAGATTTGGCAATGAAAGCTTTTGCTAGCAAAGCTTAAGGTTGGTTTGCAGCCCAAATTTTGACAAGAAGAATCGGCGGTTGAAACCGCGACTACATAAACAAAGTCCGCCTTCGCGGACTAACAGAGTTAGGAGATGAAGGTAATGGCGAAATTGAGTGACAAAAATACTAAGGCTGAAATCTTAGAAGCTTACAAACAGTTGGAAAAGGAAAAAGCCACATTAGATTCCCAACTGAAGCAGCTTGAAAACTGGCAATCTACAAATTTCTCTCAAAACGACCAATCTGCAAATCTTTCTCAAGCAGAAGTCGCAGTCAAAGAACTAGCAATAGCGGAAGCAAAAAAAGCAATGAATTTAATTGAAAGCAAGCAAAAAATGCAGTCTACAATCGACAATTTGATTTTGCTGCAATTTAGCTTTGGCGGCGCTGTTAGCGAGTTGTCTGAAAAATTAACTTCAGAAGCTGCTAAAGTCGAAGAATTGCGGCGCACTGTGGGCGAGGAAGTTCAACAACTGCAAGAGTTGCACAGTTTAGAAGATGTTGCAGAAGATACGCTGGACAATTTAATTCAACAGTACGAAGAAAGCGCGAAAACTTTTGCTGGCGAACTCAGCGAACAGCGCGAAACTGTTGAACAGGAATTGTTGGAACGCCGGCAAGCTTGGGAAAAAGAGCAGGAACTCCACAAGTTGGCCGTTAAAGAACGCAATGAGAATCAGCAAAAAGCTCGCCAGCGGGATGAAGAATTGTATAATTATGATTTGAATCTTCAGCGAGATATGGACATCGAAGAATACCAACAGCGCCAGAAAAGGCTGTATCAAGAAATCGAAGAGTTTCAGCAAGAACAGGAGAAACAGTGGGCGGAACGCGAAAAATCTATTTCGGAACGGGAAAAACTGTATGCTGAGGTGAAAGCGAAGGTAGAAGCTTTCCCGAAAGAACTGGAAGCTACTATCAAGAACGGGAAAGATAACGGCCGCAATATTGGCAATTATCAAGCTAAAGTTAAGGCTGATTTGTCTGCTAAAGATGTTGAAGGGCAAAAGCAAAATTATGAACTGCAAATTCAAGGGATGTTGCAGACAATTCAAAATCAAGATGCGCGCCTTGCTAGCTTGTCGAAACAACTGGATTCTGCTTTGAAACAGGTTCAAGATTTGGCGGTGAAGGCAATTGAAGGTGCATCGAATTTGAGTTCTTTCCAAGCAGTCAGGGAAATTGCGATCGAACAAGCGAAGACTCAGCAGAAAAATAAGTAGATAAAACTCGGCGGTTGAAACCGGGGCTACATAAACGAAGTAGATAATACCCGGCGGTTTCAACCGCAAAGAGAGTCAAACGAAGTCTGCGGAGGCCGACTGGGAGAAGTAAGATCCTCTTCGGCGCACCTTACGCTATTTTGAGAAAAAACTGGCTTTCCTTAGTGGAGTTTTCAAACTGTCCACTCGCTGCGAGTCTTCCTTGAGCCTCAAACCCTATCTACAGCATTATAGTTTTTAGTAAAAAGCCCGATCGCACTGTTCACTTATCGAAACTGTCCCCTGCTCTCCTGACCGCTTCACTCACGCTTTCTATGCTTTAAGTTAATCAACCAAAAGATATATGTGACTTAGAGGCACTATGCAGAAACAAATCATACGCCAAAAAGATACTAATGCTTGGATACTTCAGTGCTGGGTTTCTTTTATTCTTGCCATTTCCGCAACTACTGTAGGTATCATTTATTTACAGGTAGACCCCTGGCAGAAAGCTTTTATGGGTATGGGTTTAACTTTTTCAATCGGCTCGTCTTTTACTTTAGCAAAAACCATTCGGGATAACAACGAGGCAACAACATTAACTGCCAGAATCGACGAAGCTAGAGTTGAGAAAATTCTCGCTGAGCACCATCCTCTCAAATAAGCTTAAATTATACAATGTATACAAAAAACAGCCCGCGCGGGCTGTTTTTGTTGTTCGATCCACAGGTTTCAAGCTGCGGATGGGAATTGGGGATTTCAAGGGCTACCTTTGAACTTGCGATCGCCCAATTTAGCTTTTTTCCGCTGGCGACCACGGGCCCGAATCGTCGCATACTCAATGGGAAAGCCAACGACAGGAATCACCTGATCCTTGCGTTCTTCTTCCAGATTCTTGAGTTCGGTGTAATCAACCCAGTGAATGCAATTCACCGGACAAGTGTCCATCGCCTCAGCAATCAACTCTTCAGAATCCCCGTCTTGTCGAACTACGCGCGATCGACCGTAATCCGGTTCAATATAAAAAGTATTGCGAGCAACATGAGCGCAGTGCTTGCAGCCAATGCAGGTAATCTCATCAACATAGACACCTTTTTGGCGCAACACCCCGCCCAACTCCGGTTCCAAACCAGAGCGATCGGGCGCATCCCGCAAAAAACCCCCCAACTCCGGCTCTAAACCAGAGCGATCGATTGCTGTATCTATTCCGAGTCCAGAAAGCTCAGACATTTAGACCCCCACAATAGTAAATAAGTCCGCGCAGGCGGACTTTGATGAAACAAGATTGCAAAAATCTCGAAAAATTATTAAGCGCACCAGCGTTGCACCACCAAGCGGAGCGAACCGTCTTGATTTTGCTTTTGCTCAGAAATTTGGAAACCCTGCTTAGCGCTTTCATTCACCACAGTATGGTAAGCGTAGCGCTGAGTCACCTTATTGAGAAAACGGTCTACAGACCAAGCTTGCTGCCAAAACTGCAAGTCAGCCACCAATTCATACTCAGTCCCGTTCCAGCTAAAACCTACGTCGTAGCCGTTTGTTTGCTCAATCACGACCTCAGCGGTGCTGGTTAGGCCGCGATAGCCACGCACCTCAGTCGGGCCAGACTTCCAGTCAATACCCAAGTCAGTTAAAGCAGCTTCCAAAGAATTCAAATTGCGGATCTGGGTCTTAATTTGGCTAAAGTGTGACATGGTGATTCCAAAAAAATTTAAGTGAACTCAACAAAAAAAATTACCAATCGCTAAAAGCCACTTGGGCCGTCGCTTCGGCTGACTGATGCAGCGCTTGCGTGAAATATTCAGATGTTGACTCTTGGTGAAGCACCACGCCGAGCTGAGCTTCAATTGCAGCCGTTACCTCAGCACAGGAAGCACCGACAATGCCGGTGACTGTTTCCTGTACGCGGCCATCTGGATAGATCACAAACTCTAGTGTTTCCATAATGCGGGCTGACTGAATAGGAATATTGAGAACAGACACCGACACCAGCAAGCCAGGGACGATGCCTCCTGAAGTAGCTTCTTGAGAGTTGGCTGACTGACAAAGCGCTATATCAATTTTGACTAATTGATAGGTTTTGAGTCACAACTTAACAGAAGTTATTAATATGTAGAAGCAATACATCAGTTGTATGTAAAGTTTCGCGTAGATCGTGACAGCAGTCAAGTCGGTCGATTTTAGATTTGAGATTTTAGATTTTAGAGGGAGGAGGAAGGAAGAGGGGATGAACCGCAGAGGGCGCAGAGGGCGCAGAGGGCAGAAGGCAGAAGGTAAAAGGCAGAAGTATAAATTCCCCACTTCCCCTCTAATTCCCTCTGGGGTCTAAAACGTCTCGCAGGCCATCTCCCAAAAGGTTGAAACCAAGAACAGTCAAGGTAATCAGCAAACCTGGAAACACGATCGTCCAAGGAGAAGAAAGAGCGTATCCGCCCTTAAAAGCATCAGAAAGCATTGTCCCCAACTCAGGAACCGGCGGCTGTGCGCCCAAACCCAAAAAACCTAAACCGGCAGATTCTAGTGTCGCCGTACCAGTCGAAAGAGTTGCTTGTACAACTAGAGGCGCGAGACTTCCCGGCAAAATGTGGCGAAAAATAATCCGCAAGTCGCTGGCGCCCAAGGCTTTGACAGCCAAAACAAATTCTTGTTCCCGCAGAGACAGCACCATACTGCGAGTTAAGCGGATGTAAATTGGAATTTGCACGAGGCTGACGGCGATAATTACGCTTTGCAGGCTCGGCCCGGTGACGGTAACAACGCCGATCGCCAGTAAAATCGAAGGAAAAGCTAACAAAATATCCGCCAAAGTGCCGATCGCCATTTCCAGCAACCCCCGAAAATACCCGGCCACCAGCCCCAAAAGCGCTCCCACAATTAAACCCGCACCCACAGAAACCAGGCTGACGAGTAAAGATATCCCCAATCCGTGCCACACCCGCACCAACAAATCTCGCCCCAAACTGTCGGTGCCAAACCAATGTTTAGCGCTAGGAGCCACTAAGCGCGACAAATAATCTCGATCGACCGCCGGATCGTAAGGGGAAAGTAGGGGGGCCAACAGTGCCGCGATCGTCAGCGCTACAGTCAAAATTAAGCCGATTTTCCCCGAAGTCGATCGCCAAAATCGTTGAAAAGCCGGCTGTGGAAATATTAAGTTTTTATGCAATTTTAGATTTTCCATCGAATGCTGTCACAAAAAAAACTCAGGACTTATTGCCAAACCTTTCAGGACTGAGATGCCTGTGGTGCCCATAAACTGATTAATTCATTGACAAGGGCGAGCAATTCAGATACAGACTCATTGGCTTCGGGCGCTTCAAATCCATGAATAAATCGGTTTCTTACGCTTAAAAGTAGCATGGCTCGATCGTACTCTTCGATTGAAAGTTCTCCTTGGGAATACATATGTTTGATCAGAGATACAGTTGGAAATCTTTCAATGGGAATAGTAACTTCCTCAGCTCGTTTACGCAGGAGTGCTTCAATTGTTCCCCAAAGTGATAAAAACGCGCCTTCATTTTCTCCTAATGAAATTAGACGTTCACCCTGTGTTTTTCTACTAAAAATCTGTTGCCAAGATAATAGATTTACTTCCTTGGCGTTCTCTTTCAGTAAAGCATCTTCTTCAGTAATCAATAAAAAACGCCAGCCTATATTTTCAGAAACAATTTCAGCAATTTCTTTCAACCTGTCTATGGATGTTTGTCTGGCAGAACGTTTGAATTCGATTATGTAACCTTCGGCTTCGTTCTTTTTTACAATCAAATTTGGACGATATGTCCCTAAATCGAAAGGGATGTCTTCTGGTTCAGGGTCAACCAATACTGTATAGCCTTCTTGTCGGTATTTTTCGGCAATTTGAGATACGGATTTGTCGTGTATTAATTTAGCGGTCATAGATAACTCTCTAATGCTTTTGCTGAATTTATTCTAACGTAAACGCACTCACTGCCAGATATTATGCCACGGACCAACAATGACGGACATAAAGCAACGTCAAACGTGTCACTAAGCGAGCGACGATGCGACTCCACATCTGTGACAAGTGAATCATCCTCATAAACTAACCCAATTAGTGCATCCTGTATGGGCTTTATGATATTGTCAGTGTCAACTGGGTCAGCATCATAAAGGTATACTAAAGTTAAATGAACGTTTCCTGAATAAGGAGTTACTACCCAAGTTTTTGACGCTTCTGTACGCACAAATGCTTGCCAATCCTGTAGCTTGCTTCTCTGCCTCGTTTGCAAAGATACAGGGCGTTTTGGAATCAGAAACTCAAATTGCATTTGCAACTCCGAAAATTGAATGCGAAAAGAAGGGATTAAAGGCTAAATTCAAACTAGACTATAACTTGCAACTTTTAACAAATCAACTTTTGTTTTGTCGATCGCACAGATTTCTCATAACCCTCACGCCCTCAGCGCTCTCGCATTTCGCGTGAAGCGAAGCTATCCCGTTCGCGAAGCGTTCCCGAAGGGTAGGGAATCGCCCCCGACAACATCCCCAGCAACCATCAGCCGTGGGATCAATCTAAAATCTAAAATCTAAAATCTAAAATCGGATGACCCTTTAAGATATAAAGAACAAGATAAATTTAAAAGCACAATGACATCCACCCTACTCAAAACCTCCGCTCGATCGCCCCTCAACGCCCCAACAGTCCGCCATTTCCCCAACGGCCTCACAGTTATAGCCGAACACTTGCCGGTCGATGCTGTTAACCTCAGCGTGTGGCTCAATTTAGGCTCAGCCGTCGAACCAGACGACATTAACGGCATGGCTCACTTTTTAGAACACATGATTTTTAAGGGAACTCCCAGCATTCCCAGTGGCGAATTTGAGCGCGCGATCGAGCAACGCGGCGCTGTCACCAATGCTGCCACCAGCCAAGATTACACTAACTATTACATCACCACAGCTCCTAAAGATTTTGCCGAACTAGCTCCTCTGCAAGTCGATGTGTTGCTCAACGCCAGCATTCCCGACGACGCCTTCGATCGCGAACGGCTGGTAGTCTTAGAAGAAATTAGACGATCGGAAGACAATCCCCGCCGCCGCACCTATCAGCGATCAATGGAATTAGCGTTTGAAGTCCTGCCCTACAAGCGACCGGTACTCGGCCCGACTGCGGTAATCGAACAGTTGACAGCGCAACAAATGCGGGATTTCCACAGCAGCAGATATCACCCAGGGGCCATGACAGCCGTAGCTGTCGGCAATTTGCCAGTCGAGCAACTAATAGAAATTGTCGCAGACAGTTTTGCAGCAAAAAGTACAGCACAACACAACAAAATAAATGTGCCTGCTGTGGGCAACTTTCACCCCGAAGCCCAAATCCTGAACTACGGTCAAGAATCGCCATTTACAGAAACAGTCCGCCGCGAATTTGTAGACTCTTCCCTTCAGCAAGCCCGACTGATCGTGATGTGGCGAGTGCCAGGTTTCATGGAAATGTCCGAAACTTATGCCCTCGACGTTTTGGCGACAATTTTGGGACACGGCCGCACAACTCGCTTGGTTCAGGATTTGCGCGAAGAAAAAGGGCTAGTTTCGTCAATTTCGGTCAGCAACATGACTCAGCGACTCGGCGGTGTATTCTCAATTTCCGCTCAACTACCGACAGAAAACTTGGCAGCAGTGGAAGCTGCGATCGTCCAACACATCCGCACTCTCCAAACCGAACTGGTGACAGATGCCGAAATTTCCCGCATTCGCACCCAAGTAGCCAATCGGTTTATCTTTGGTAACGAAACTCCGAGCGATCGAGCAAGTTTGTACGGTTACTATCAGTCGATGGTAGGAGATATCGCTCCCGCCCTCAACTATGCCGCTTGCATCCAAGCTCAGACTGCGGAGGATCTCCGAGAAGCCGCTGTCAAATATCTGTCTCCCGACGCAATGGGTGTTGTGGTAATTCGCCCCGACGAAGCATAAATCTGACTGCGCCTCAACAGGGGAATTCTGCCATCCATCTGCTTTTAGGGCATCCAACAGCATTCGGAATTCGGCAGAAACAATGTCAACGCGCACGAGGGATTTTTAGTCAATAGTGCGTGAAATTCGATCGGCTCTCGCCTTGAAGGTTTTGTATCCAATAATTAGTATGAAGCCTTTAAGGTACGGGCGATCGGCAAAATTACCGTAATTTTATGA
Organism: Microcoleus sp. Z1_B2; assembly: GCF_036700325.1. Lineage (NCBI taxonomy): Bacteria > Bacillati > Cyanobacteriota > Cyanophyceae > Oscillatoriales > Microcoleaceae > Microcoleus > Microcoleus sp. Z1_B2. Next base: position 115,661 of record NZ_JAUBOQ010000013.1, on the reverse strand, counting down.
GACGATAAACTGGGAATTATTGACGAGCCAGCAATTTAGTCTAGGAAAACCGGGTTTATTGGCGATCGTAATTCTAAAATCTAAAATTTAAAATCTAAAATTTAAAATCGATTGAGCGACAAAATTACCGTAATTTTATGAGACGATAAACAGGGAATTATTGACAATCAAGCAATTTAGTCTAGGGAAACCGGATTTATCGGCGATCGTAATTCTAAAATCTAAAATCTAAAATCGATCGATCGGTAAAATCACCGTAATTTTATGAGACGATAAACAGGGAATTATTGACAATCAAGCAATTTAGTCTGGGGCCACCTGATTTATCTGCGGTCGTAATTGTCAAATCTAAAATCTAAAATCTAAAATCTAAAATCGACTGACAGGGCACGCAAGCATGAAATTACAAAACTTTCTCAACTCAAACATTAGGTACGATGCCAAAGCAATCGCTGCAGACGACGAACTCAGTGGCCAAATTCAAAGTCGCCTCATTGACCTAGGTTTACTGAAACCTCCTGTAGACGGAATTTTTGGCCCTCTCTCTACCGCCACCCTCCACCGATTTCAAACTCTGATGAAGTGCGGCGAAGCGGGTTTTTTGGGAGCAGTCACAGCCAAAAAGCTGATCGAAACCAAACCAGAGGACATTCCCACACAGCCCCTGATCCTGAAAACGCTCAGAGACACCATTTTTAAATCAAAACCGGTCGCGTCTTCTCAACTTCAGGACTCAGAAAAACAAGTAATACCAGCCGGAAAAGAGTTGGAGATCCTGGCTTTTGCTCCGGCTCGCTGTCACATCAGAGTTGCTCTCCGCAACGAGTCTTTCAAAGGTTCAGGGGTTTGGTATGTTTTCGGAGGACACGCTCAAATTACTCAAGACAGCATTCTACTTTTTCCGAAACCTAATCCCCCAACTGTCAGGCTTGGCATTCCTTATCTATCGCAAATGGATAACTTGAATAATCCTACAGGTTCTTGCAATGTAACTTCATTAGCGATGTGTCTGGACTTTTTGAAGGTGCCACGGCGCAAACAAACCGGGCAATATGAAGACGAACTTTACGAATATGCGATCGCCAAAGGTTACAGTCGTTGGGATCCCTACGATTTAGCAAAAATTGTTAGAGATTACGGCGCTCAAGATTTCTTTACCGAGAATGCAACTATTGATGACGTTCAAGATTGGCTAGCCAGCGGAAATCCCGCTGTCATCCACGGATACTTCACGTCTTTCGGTCACATTATAGTTGTCGCAGGCTACGACAGCGAGGGATTCTTCGTTCACGATCCCTATGGCGAGTGGTTCCGAACTGGCTACGATACAAGTGTCAGCGGTGCTTACTTGCACTATACTTACCGTTTAATCCGCAGCCTCTGTATACCTGACGGGCATTTTTGGGTTCATTTTATCTCTAAGTAGTAATTTGTTAGTAGTTAGTGGTTATTGGTTATTGGTTATTGGTAATAACTAACCAATAGTTGACAGTTGACTCTCAGCAATGTCGGACACGGCATTGCCCATTGGTACCAACTTCAGCCGCAATATCGATCGGGCCCCAAATACCGCCAGGGGTTTAAACCCCTGGCTCATAGCGAAAGTCCTCTAAAAGAGGACTGAATAATTCATTAGACTTCTCCCGAAATTAGATTTTAGCTTAGGCTTGACTTGGGTTTCAAGTTCTTTTTTGGAGATGTCTCTTAGTCCTCTTTTAGAGGACTTCAGCTTTGAGGCAGGGGTTTAAACCCCTGCCGGACTGCGGGTATTACTATTAATTTTCATGCTCAAATCCAGCCAAGTCGATCGCGTAATCGGAGCACTGGTAGAAATATAGTCAACTCCGGTTTCGGCTACACTTCTAATAGTTTCTAAAGTAACATTACCGGAAGCTTCAATTTTTACCCGATCGCTCTTTTGGCGAATTATTGCCACAGCCTGCCGCATCAAATCAAAGGACATATTATCTAACATGATAATATCGGCTTTGTGCTGCAAAGCTGTCTCTACTTCGGCGAGAGTTTCTGTTTCGACTTCGATTGTCAGCGGATAGGGGATAGAATTGCGAATTAGGGCGATCGCCTCTGCAATTCCCCCAGCCGCCGCAATGTGATTGTCTTTAATCATCACCGCGTCATCTAATCCCATCCGGTGATTACAAGCACCGCCGACTTGAGTTGCGTATTTTTCCAACAATCTCAATCCGGGCGTTGTCTTGCGAGTATCCACTAATTGCACGGGCAAATCGGCAATTTTGTCAACATATTTCTGAGTTAAAGTAGCGATGCCGCTCAAACGCATTGCCAAGTTTAATGCTACTCTTTCTCCGGTTAGCAGCGCATCGAAATTGCCGGAAATATCGGCAATTACTTCTCCTTTTTCGCACAGTTTCCCTTCTGGTACTTGGGGGATGAAACTGAGGCTGCTGTCTAAAAGTTTAAATGTGCGATCGGCAATTGGCAATCCAGCAATGACTCCAGCTTCTTTGACAATCCATTTAGCCGTACCCTGGATGCTGTTTGCGGGAAATAAGGCCGATGTTGTGCGATCGCCCCTACCGATATCTTCTAGTAGCCAGTTGTGCAATAGGGAGTCTAAAACTATCCAAGGCGGTAATATTGCTGTCATGTTTTTGTTGGTTGTTATATCAAGATGATATCTACTAGGAAGAATAGTCGATCGGGTAATTTTAGGCAAGTTGCAGAATGATGATGGTGTTAGTGGGATCTGGGGCGATTCCCTTCGGGATAGCTTCGCTTCACGGGATTTGGGAGGCGGGGGCGATCGCACTAGATAATGGGGTATTCTGTGGCTGACATTGGGTGTTGGTGCTTTAATGGAGTAGATGGGGCGAGCGCGAGCAGAAACCATGATACAACCAGTCATTTTTAAAGGAGAGTAAAAAATGATGATAGAAACCGCCATCTTAAAAAATCTCGAAAAATTACCTGAATCTGTCAAACAGGCAGTCCTTGACTATATAGAATTTCTGGTGAACCGATACGCCCAAGAGCCTCCTAAAACGGCAAAAGCTGCCAAGCGAGGCGGACTTGGTATTTGGAAAGGTAAAATCTGGATGTCTGATGATTTTGATGAACCTCTCGAAGATTTGAAGGATTATATGTAAACGAGTCTCCTGTTGACAACGTTGGGTATTGGTGCTTTGATGGGATAAATGGGTTTACTTTGGTATCAAAAAAAGATTGAGCCTCTTAAGGCTGTTCATCTGACTCATATAGGGTTAACTAATTGCCGTGAATATCACATCAGGTATGGATGCAGGTATGGATAATAGTGAGCTACAGAAAAGGCACTTTGCTGCTCTTAAACAGAAATATCAAGTAGGTCAGTATAATAGTGGTGTATCTGATAGTTTCCTATATCTGATACTGAGAAAAGCCGACCTGGGCATTCAGGTCACAAACCTAGAGTTTCAATGGCTAACAGAGAATCGCCTTGTCGGAACCGTTGAAATCATTTCTTTACAGCAATACCAAGCACAAGACAAGAAGAGGCTAGAAGCTGAATTTCTACAACTGCGAACTAAGTACCATATTCCAAAACAGTTAGAGATTCCAATCTCCAGCCCAGTCTATTCAATACTTTGGAAATTAGATCCTGGGTATAGCCTTACAGATTCAGAGTTGGAACTACTAAATAATCATGGTCTTGTAGACACAATAACTTTGATTCAAGATATTCGTAACTTTTCAAAACTCAAAATTAACTATAAAGCGACTAAGAATCTAAACCAATTTCCTGAAGAGCCTCTGTATTCAATTCTGAAAAAGCTTGATGCGAGAGAGCAATTATCTAACTTCGAAGCTGAATGGCTTTTAGAATTAGATTTTGGAGAAACACTAGAAATTCATTGGCAGCAAGAGGATGAAAGGAAAGCTGAAATTGAATTTTCAGAACTAAAGTCTAAATATCAGATTGATTCTCACCCAGATACTTCTATTTCTAGTCTACTATATTCTATTTTGAGCAAATTCAACTCAGAATTAGAATTAGAGCCTAGTGAATGTGAATGGTTGAAACAGCAAAACTTGAGCGAGTTAATTTCAATCGATCGAGAGCGTAAGGACAGAAGATTCTTTGCGGAACTTAAAAAGAAATACAAAGCCACTCAATATCAAAGCTCAGAACCTTCGAGCCGTTTATTTTTAATCCTTAGAATTTTTGAGATTAGTGAATCAAAAACTTCCAACCCTTCTGAGGAATCGAAAGTATTGATTGACGAAAAAGATATTCAGTGGTTGTCAGAAGAAGGACTTGTTGAGACAGTAGATATTGCCAAACAGATCCACTTCAGGACATTAAAAACCAAGTATCAGATTGTGGGTCAATTAGCGCTCGACCCATTTTATGAAATTATGCTCAAACTTGAGCGAGAGGAACGACTCGACCCAAAACAAGTCATTCAATTAATTGAAGAAGGTCGTCTTGCTCGACATGGAAAGATAGCGATCGCCTACTACAGATTAGAAGCAATATTTTGCGAAAAAGAACATCAACGAACTGGAAACAGATGGAAGCTACCGAGTGCAAGTAGTAACTGGCGGAAGGCAGATGAGCCGGAAAAAGCTCTAAAAGTAACAGAAAATGTGAACTGGAACAAAGTACAAGAATCTGACCTGAAATCAGCTCTGTGGGTAACTAGAGGTGCAGCATTTCGGGATCTTAATCAACTAGATGAAGCAGAAAATTGTGCAACGCAAGCAAGAGAATGTCACCCTGATAGTCACCAACCCTATACCCTTATGGGAGCAATTTGTTACGACAGAGGTGAATATGCGGATGGTGATAATTGGTTTGAACTGGCCGCAGAACGTGGGGCTGACGATACCGATGACGAAATTGAAAGAATTGTCAGAATGACAAAAGACAAGGATAAACGTAGAGAAGTTGCAGAGTATCTTCTGAGTAAAGATTCAAATCGCTATAAATGGGCAAATTCGTATCTAAAGTAGGAAGAACTATGGAAGCATCGAAAAGGTCTGCCTCTACCAGTATCCTGACGGCTCATATAGGTGCAAAGGAAAAGGCAAGATGATCGCCCACTATTCACTGCTAAAATAAGGGCGATCGCTTAAAACTAATGATTAATCAGCCGGAGAGCGAATATCAGCAATTCCTACTCAACAAGTAGCGGCTGGCGATTAAAGAAACAAACTAATATCCACTTGGAAAAAATCGGCTAACTTCGTGGCTTCATCTATTTCGATCGCCCTTCCACTAACAAAAACTTGCTCAACCTCTGTTTCCGTTCCCAAAACAGGAATCAAATCTGATTTGTCCAAATTTCTCGCATCCATTAAATGTTGCAACATTGAAGCAGCATTTCCTGCAGGAATCGGATAATTTTCAGATTCAAATTTTTCAATCAGCGTTATCAAAAGCTCCAGAAATAGCTCTGACTCCAGCGATCGCATAGGGCGGTGTTCCAGTTCGCAAGCGAGAGCGATCGCGGCCTCGTTTTCTGCCTCATTTGCGATCGGTTTTGGTTGATAGCGAACAAGTAAATCTGTATAAGATTTTGCATCCAAAGTACGGATCATTTTTCCACTCATCCTTACTTATATTTACACAGGTAGCGATTGATTTCCCTATTTAAGCTACAGTAAAAGCTATATTTTCTAGCACTACATTAGGTACATTTCCACTACCTAAAACCTGTGTAGCATCTAAAACTTCTATCCCTACCAATAACTCATTTTCCCCAATATTTAAAGCAATTTCGTCAGTTAACTCTAAAGTGCGACACTGATGCTTACCTTCTACAAGTCTAATATAGAGAGCATCAATTTCGGAATCATAACTAATCTTCATAAATTTTTACCTCTTATTATTCAGTCCGCGTCGGCCGACTTCGTTTGTTTAGTAGCGGTTTCAACCGCCAAGCCATAAAGAGAATGACTAATAACTCACCAAAAAACTAAAGCCCTTTTCCGTTGTTGCGGGAAAAGAGCTTTAATTTATTATTAACCTGGCACTGAGCTATTTTACCGGGCAGTGACCCGCCGAGTATCTTCGCCATAGCAACGTTTAACAACCGAGTTCGGGATGGATCGGAGTGGTTCCATTACATCATAAGCACCAGGAAAGCTTTGAAAACTTTTAATCCTGTGTCTGCATTAAGCTTGATGCGCTGCATCTCTTTCGCTCGACTTAATTACTGTATCAAGTTTTCCCCGGTCTGTCAACCCCAAAGTCAAAACTTTTTTTCGATCGCCCTGGACGCATGGGAGTCTAGAAACCGGGTTTTTCACGAGAAGACGCTTTAGATCCCACAGATTCGGTAAAAAACCCGGTTTCTGTGGTCTCCGCGCGTCAGGCAGATCACAAATCCAAAAAAGCCGCCTCGGTTCCCTGTTCTCTGGGAATCTTGCCGTCCTTCTCAAACCACGCCACAACCTGCTTAACTGTTAATTGTTCGATCGCCCCTCTCGGCTTCTGTCGCAATTTGCCTCAAAAGCCGCAAAGACGCCACCACCCTATTCGTAAAAAAGTTTTCAAAACTCGCATCAAGCTCGATCGACCACAAATCTGCTGCTGACCCAGAATATTGAGATTTCTACAAAGGGCCCAAGACCAGCTTTTGTGTAGATGCCTAATAACTCACCAAAAAACTAAAGCCCTTTTCCGTTGTTGCGGGAAAAGAGCTTTAATTTATTATTAACCTGGCACTGAGCTATTTTACCGGGCAGTGACCCGCCGAGTATCTTCGCCATAGCAACGTTTAACAACCGAGTTCGGGATGGATCGGAGTGGTTCCATTACATCATAAGCACCAGGAAAGCTTTGAAAACTTTTAATCCTGTGTCTGCGTTTAGCTTAATGCTAAGCTTGATGCGCTGCATCTCTTTCGCTCGACTTAATTACCTTATCAAGTTTTCCCCTGTCTGTCAACCCCTTTGTCAAAAGTTTTTTTCGATCGTCCGAAACCGCTGGAACGATCGGGGTTTGAGGCCTGGTTTGGGGGTGGGGCCGATCGACCTTTAACTCACAAATCCAAAAAAGCCGCCTCGGTTCCCTGTTCTCTGCGAATCTTCCCGTCCTTCACAAACCACGCCACGACCTGCTTAACTGTTAATTGTTCGATCGCGCTTTCAGATTCTGTCGCAATTTGCCTCAACGGCCGCAAAGACGCAATTACCAAATTCGTAAAAAAGTTTTCAAAACTCGCATCAAGTTCGATCGACCCTTTAATACTCTCATCATTCTTAATCCAATCCATCACCTGCCCATTAGTCACCTCAGCCACCGGCTTCCCAGTCTCCCCAGCAATTTGCTTGAGCACCCTCAAAGCATAAATTGCCACCCGCGCCGAAAACTTTTCCTTCGACGACAGCAGCGCCATATCAACTTCCGCACACTCTTCCGGCTTTAAAAAATCTGCTAGCGGTTCCATATATTAAAAATTAGTAATTGCTAATCGGTCATCGGTAATCGGTAATCCCTGATATCCGTGACATCGGTTACACTCATCCGTTGTCGAACTTCCATGCGTGACATCCGTTAAATCCGTTACAAAATCCGTTGCCGAACTTCTTCCTTCCTCCTTGCAATCAAATAACCGCAGCGGTGTTCCCCATCAATAATCCAGTGAGTTCGCTCCACAATACAATCCGGCAAAACCGCCGCAAACATTTCCAACTCATTGCCACAAACACTCGGAAAAGTTTCAGCAACATTAGAAATCGCGCAATTGTGTTCCATCAACACAAATCGATCGCCCAAACCAGTGCGATCGCAGATCCCAACCTCCACAGATTCTACAGGATAACACTCAGCCATATAACCTTCAGCCCTGCGGAGTTCCATTAACTTAGTCACCCGCTCTTGCAGCGAGCCCGCACCCACCAGCCGCCGATACTCCGTCGCCTTGCGCTGCCACTGTTTTTGCAAGATAGTAATCACTTGCTCGCGGCCGACGGTTTCCGCCAACGTATCCAGGAAAGAGACAGCAAAATCACCATAACGATTCGGGAATCGATCGCGCCCCTGACTGGTAAGCTCATAAATGTGCTGCGGCCGCCCCATCCCAGCCTGAACCGACTGATACTGAATCAGCCCCTCCGCTTCCAAATCCTTCAAGTGACGGCGAATCGCCTGCGGACTGATATCCAAAGACTCCGCCAACTCAAGAGCCGTCCCCTGCCCCCCCTTGAGCAAATATTGCAGGATGTCTTGTTTCGTGGAAGTCTGCTGAGTAGTCTCCATCATCTTCACAAAAAATTATTAATTTGACTTTGACAATATCACTGTTGTTAATGTAGCTTAAAATATACTAAAGCAACAAATCTGTTGTTTAACTTCCTTGCAGCAGCCCCCAGAACTCGCCGGGCCCCCGACAGTTCCGCGTCTGCCATCTTTGAGAGACATATCCAGAACACTCGAAAGCGCAAAATTAATGAGCTCTACAGTCACAACCCTAGTCAACCAGCCGTATAAATACGGTTTCGTCACCGACATCGAGTCAGACACCATCCCCCGCGGCTTGAGCGAAGATGTAGTCCGCCTGATTTCCGCCAAGAAAAACGAACCGGAATTCATGCTGCAATTCCGCCTCAAAGCATACCGGAAGTGGCTGACAATGACCGAGCCCACCTGGCCCCACGTCAACTATCCCGCGATCGACTACCAACAAATTATCTACTATTCCGCGCCCAAACAAAAGCCCAAAAAGCTCAACAGTTTGGACGAAGTAGACCCGACACTGCTAGAAACCTTCGAGAAACTCGGCATTCCCCTATCCGAACAAAAACGGCTGGGAAATGTCGCCGTCGATGCCGTTTTCGACAGCGTTTCAATTGCCACAACATTTAGAGAAAAGTTAGCCAAAGATGGCGTTATTTTCTGTTCCATCTCAGAAGCCGTCAAAGATTATCCCGAACTAATAGAAAAATATCTCGGCAGCGTCGTACCAGTCGGCGACAACTTTTTCGCAGCCCTCAACTCCGCCGTATTCAGCGACGGTTCCTTTGTTTACATTCCCAAAGGGGTCAAATGCCCAATGGAATTGTCAACCTATTTCCGCATCAACAACGGAGATTCCGGCCAGTTCGAGCGCACACTAATTGTTGCAGAAGAAAACAGTTCTGTATCTTACCTAGAAGGCTGCACCGCGCCGATGTTTGACACCAATCAACTGCACGCCGCCGTAGTCGAATTGGTAACAATGGACAATGCCGATATCAAATACTCCACAGTGCAAAACTGGTACGCTGGCGATGCCAACGGCAAAGGCGGCATTTACAACTTCGTGACGAAACGGGGTTTGTGTCAAGGAGTCAATTCTAAGATTTCTTGGACACAAGTAGAAACCGGTTCAGCGATTACTTGGAAATATCCCAGTTGCGTGTTAGTCGGCGACAACTCGGTGGGCGAATTCTACTCGGTAGCGTTGACAAATAACAAGCAGCAAGCTGACACCGGCACCAAAATGATTCACGTTGGTAAAAATACTCGCAGCACGATTATTTCTAAGGGAATTTCGGCGGGAAATTCATCCAACAGCTATCGCGGTTTGGTGAAAATGGGGCCGAATGCTAAAGGATCTCGCAATTACTCTCAGTGCGATTCCATGCTGATTGGGGATAACGCTCAAGCGAATACTTTCCCTTATATTCAAGTGCAGAACCACACTGCTAAAGTCGAACACGAAGCTTCTACTTCTAAGATTGGGGAAGAGCAATTGTTCTTCTTCGCACAGCGGGGAATTTCCGCAGAAAATGCTATTTCGATGATGATTAGCGGTTTCTGTAAAGATGTTTTCAATCAGTTACCGATGGAATTTGCGGCGGAAGCTGATAAGCTGTTGAGTCTGAAACTCGAAGGAAGTGTCGGATAATTTTCGCGGCCGATAAACCCTTCCAGGCCGAGTCCATCGGTGACAACTTAAGCTCCCCGTCCGCCAGGGAATGAATTCCCTGGCTAATAGCTAAAGTCCTCTAAAGAGGACTAATGAGTTTAAAAGTTTTCTTCTCAGTCCTCATAGCGAGGACTTTAGCTTTGAGACAGGGAATTCATTCCCTGGCGGACTATCGGTTTAACGTTAAATTGTCACCAATGGGTACAGGCTAGCAACGAGAAAAAAACTGTAAAGTGCATTGAGGAAAAGGACAAAAATAGATGATTGTTGAAAATAGTCAAGTGGTGCTATCCGTCCGCGATTTAACTGCGAATGTGGAAGATACCCAAATCCTTAAGGGTTTAAATCTGGAAATTAAATCGGGTGAAATTCACGCGATTATGGGCCCGAACGGTTCGGGGAAAAGCACTTTATCCAAAATATTAGCGGGTCATCCTGCTTATACAGTAACGGGCGGAGAAGTTACTTTTCTGGGTCAAAATTTGCTGGAATTAGCGCCGGAAGAACGTTCTTTGGCTGGCGTGTTCCTAGCTTTCCAATATCCTTTAGAAATTCCCGGCGTTAGCAATCTGGATTTCTTGCGCGTGGCTTACAATGCTCACCGCAAACATCGCGGCTTGGAAGAATTGGATGCTTTTGATTTCCAAGATTTAATCGAGGACAAGCTGGATATTGTCAAGATGAATGATTCTTTTTTAGGCCGCAGCGTTAATGAGGGTTTTTCCGGCGGCGAGAAAAAGCGGAATGAAATTTTGCAAATGGCGCTGTTGGAACCGAAGTTAGCTATTTTGGATGAGACTGATTCGGGTTTGGATATCGATGCTCTCAAGATTGTCGCCGGCGGTGTGAATCAGTTGTCAACTGCTGAGAATTCGATGTTGGTGATTACTCACTATCAGCGGTTGCTGAATTACATTATTCCTGATTTTATTCACGTCATGGAAGCCGGTAGAATTATCTTGACTGGCCCGAAAGAGTTGGCGCTCGAATTGGAAGAGCGCGGTTATGACTGGGTTGTGGAAGAGGAAGCAGCAGGAGTGGGCGCGCGATGATGAATACGCAAGTTGCTAGTAGGGAAATGTTTTTGACTGATTTGGTGAATCAGTGCGGCAAGTTGGGCGCAGCTAATAAGGAAAGTTCTGCTTACGGGTTGCAGGATTTGCGGGATGCGGCGACTGAATACGTGCTTTCTTCGACTTTTCCGACGGTGAAGGATGAAGAATGGCGCTTTACTGATTTGTCGTCGGTGTTGCAAATTCCTTTTCATATACCCCAGAGCAATCAGTCAAAAGTTAAGCTGGCTGATATCATTATGCCAGTGAAAAACAAGGCAGATTTACCATTAAGATTGGTGTTTGTCAACGGGTTTTATGCGCCGGATTTGTCAACGGTGGAGTCGTCGGTTTTTCCGAATTTGCCGCTCGACTTTTACGCAGGTAATCTATCCAATGTACCCGAAAAATATCAAGGGCGCATCAGCGATGTTTTGAGCAAGCACAGACAGCAAACTGAGGTGTTTACCGCGCTGAATACTGCGGGTTTGGCGGATTCTGCGGTGGTGTTCGTGCCGGCCAATATGTCGATCGAACTTCCGATTCACTTGCTGTTCCTGACAGCGCCCGGTGCATCTGGCACGATGTCCCAGCCGCACTGCTTGGTCATAGCTGAGCCTGGAAGCAATGTCACGCTAGTTGAGGATTACGCAACTATCGGTAATGTACCAGCGTTTACTAATGCTGTAACGGATGTTATTGTCGGCGAAAACGCCACTGTGAATCACGTTCGGCTGCAGCGGGAAGGTGGAGAAGTTGTTCATATCGGCAAAAGTGCGATCGAACAATCTCGTAATAGCCGTTACACTTGTCATGCTATCAGTTTGGGAGGCAAAATATCGCGGCACAATTTAGAAGTATTTCAGCGCGGCGAAGCCACTGAAACAACTCTAAATGGTTTAACTGTAGCCTTTGGCGAACAGTTATCAGACACTCACAGTTTAATCGATTTCAATCACCCCCACGGTACAAGCCGCCAATTGCACAAGTGCATTGTTGGCAACAAAGCTCGCGCTGTATTTAACGGCAAAGTTTTCGTTCGCAAAGCCGCCCAATTGACAGATGCCGGACAATTGAGCCGGAATTTGTTGCTGTCGCCGAGAGCTCGCGTAGATACCAAACCGCAGTTGGAAATTGTCGCCGACAACGTTAAATGTTCCCACGGTGCAACTGTCAGTCAATTAGAAGATGATGAACTTTTCTACTTGCAAAGTCGCGGTTTGGATTTAGAAAGAAGTCGCTATTTGCTAATCGATGCTTTTGCGGCGGAAATGCTCAATCAATTACCGATTCTTGGAGTGGCGAAAATGCTTTCTACCTGCGTGGCCGTCCAAGGATAACTCATAAATATGAGGACACAGAGGACACAGCAGTGCTGTGTCCCTACAACATCTTGCACCATTTTTAACAGCCTGTAGGGGCGGGTTTCACGAATAATAATTGCCTCAAACCAACAATCTCGTAAACCCGCCCCCACCCAACGACAAATCACTAACTTCAAAAAATATGACACTTATTCAAGAAAAAACACTTGCCTCAAAAGTTCGCGGCGACTTCCCAATTTTGAATGAAAAAGTTAACGGTAAACCGCTAGTTTATTTAGACAATGCAGCTACTTCTCAAAAACCCCTAGCTGTGCTCAACGCTTGGCGTGATTACTACGGACAATACAATGCAAACGTCCACCGTGGCGCTCACACTCTCAGTGCCAAAGCCACTGATGCTTACGAAGGTGCTAGAGACAAAGTTGCTGCTTTTGTCAATGCCGCGTCGCGGCAAGAAATTGTTTACACTCGCAACGCCACCGAAGCGATTAATTTGGTTGCTTATTCTTGGGGTTTGAGCAATCTGCAAGCCGGAGATGAAATTATCCTGTCGGTGATGGAACACCACAGCAATCTCGTTCCCTGGCAAATGATGGCTCAAAGAACCGGTGCGGTGCTGAAGTTTGTCGAGTTAACGGAAACTAACGAGTTTGATTTGGAACAGTTTAAAACGCTGATTTCCCATAAAACTAAATTGGTGTCAACCGTTCACGTTTCTAATACTTTGGGCTGCATCAGTCCAGTCAAAGAAATCTGCAAAATTGCCCACAGTTTCGGCGCAAGAGTTTTAATAGATGCTTGCCAAAGCGTGCCGCACATGATAGTAGACGTGCAAGCAATAGATTGCGATTGGCTGGTTGCTTCCGGTCACAAAATGTGCGCTCCGACTGGCATCGGTTTTCTGTACGGTAAACTGGACTTGCTGAGAGAAATGCCTCCGTTTTTCGGCGGCGGCGAGATGATTGCTGACGTGTTTCTCGATTACTCCACCTATGCCGATTTGCCGCACAAATTTGAGGCCGGCACGCCTGCAATCGGAGAGGCGATCGCCCTCGGTGCAGCAATCGATTATCTTAGTAACATTGGCATGGATAAGATTCACGCTTGCGAAGCAGAATTGAATGCTTATATGTTCCAACAATTGCGGCAAATTCCCGAAATCAAAATTTACGGGCCACAACCAGACAGCAACGGTGAAGGTAGGGCTGCATTAGCGGCATTTACAGCCGGAGAAATTCACCCTCAAGACTTGTCTACCATGTTAGATCAGGAGGGAGTCGCGATTCGTTCCGGGCATCACTGCACGCAAGCTTTGCACCGCTATTTGAACGTTTCATCTACGGCGCGGGCGAGTTTGTATTTTTACAATACTCGCGAGGAGATTGATGTGTTTGTGAAAGCGTTGAAAGAGACGATCGACTTTTTTGGTGGGATTATGGGGTAAGTTAATTAGTGATTGAAATGGCTTTTTTTTGAACCGCAGATGTCGGCGGTTCAAAAAAACAACCCCCTTTTTCATAGTATCTGGGCCTGTGGTAAAATAAAACTAGAGTTTTCTCAGCTCAAGGAGATTTTGAGATGATTGCTACTACTTCAAGTTTAGCCGAACAGAGAACACTGCTAGAAAACATTAGCTGGTCAACCTTTGAAACGTTGCTCAAAGAAATAGGCGATCGCCGAGGTTATCGCATAGCTTATGATAACGGGATGTTGGAAATTATGAGTCCTTTATACGAACATGAAAATCCCAAGATTCAGTCCGATCGCTTCATTTTCATTTTAGCAGAAGAACTCGGCATTGAAATCAAAAGTGCTGGCTCAATGACTCTCAAGCAAGAACAGGCTAAAAAGGGTATAGAACCTGACAATTGTTATTATATTCAAAGTGAACCAGCAGTCAGAGGCAGGCAAGAACTAGACTTAGAAACTGCCCCACCGCCCGACTTGGCAATTGAAATAGATATTACCAGCAGTTCAATTAATAAGTCAGGAATTTACTCGGCACTTGGCGTACCCGAACTCTGGAGATATAACGGGCGAGTTTTAAAATTTTATCAGTTAGCTTCCGAGGAGTATGTTGAATGCAATTTCAGTATTGCTTTTCCCTTTTTATCATCAACAGAAATGAGTAGGTTTTTTGAGCAGACTAAAACAATGGGAGAAATTGCATTACTGAAATCATTTAGAATTTGGGTTAGGGAAAAAATCTAAAGCGGTGAATATCGCCCTTTCGTCCATCCGCGTTCATTGTGGCACGGGCGTCCCGCCTGTGAAAAAGATGCGGTTTAACAAAAGAGCGATCGCCCAACTAAAACTCCCTAATTTCAGGATAAACAAACTGATAACCCGCCGCCTTAATCTTTTGATTCGACACGCTAGCATTATAAGGCCGCACGCTAGGACTTCCATCCCAAGAAACTTTAGGCAAATTATTAGCTTCAAAAATGCGATCGAGCAATTCACCACTCGATAGCGACACATCCCCGACTAAATTGTAAATTCCCTGCAATTGATTTTCCAAAGCAAAAGTTAACCCCCCAACAATATCATCTCGATGCACCCAATTAGTAGCATCTTCCCCCCTACCGGGACGAGTGCTCCCAGCCCAGCCTCTAAAGATTTTAACTAATTCTCGCCCAGGCCCATAAATTCCTCCCAAACGGAGAATGCAGACTTGAAGATTGGGACTAGATGCTGCTAATAAAACCTGTTCTGTTTCTGCGAGAATTTCACCGTTTGGATTAGCAGGCGCGACGGGGGATTCTTCATTTACCAATTCACCTTGGCGATCGCCATACACAGAATAAGTACCCGTATAAATAACCTGCTTGACTGTCGGTATCTGCTGTAAAACCGCTACTAAAGTTGTCGCCGTATCTAAATAACTTTCCCGATAAGCATGAGGATTTGGAGCACCTACGCACAGCATAACAGCATCTTGTTCTTGCAGTACAGCCCTCATTGCATCTTTGTCATTTCCTTTGAGCACGGCTACCCGCTGCGCGACACCCTCCAACTCAACTACTCGCGTCGCCGTGGTAGTTGTCGCCGTCACGGTACAATCAGATTTGCCACGTAAATGTTTGGCTGTCGCAGTACCCACATAGCCGCAGCCGACGATCGCAACTTTCATAAAAAATCCTCCATTGTTTCATGCTGTCTAAAATTATTGCCGGTTTCTGAAATCATGGCGCGCTGAGTTTTGTGGTAAAATGCAAAGCATCGTTATCAATCGGAGTAGCATCATGTCCGAGAGAGATATTTTTGCCACCTCCTCAGAAAGCGAACTTTTAGCTTTTTATGGTTCTTTGTTTGCGATCGCAGCCGCCGACGGTTCCATTGATATTGACGAACTAGATTTGTTGTTTAAAACCATAAATTTAGACAAATTTTCTGACTCTGCAAAGACTCAAATCCAATCCTACACAGCCAGTCCCCCATCACTGGGCGACTGTTTGCAAACACTCAGCCATTCACAACAACCGCTGCGTTTGGGAGTCATGTATTTTTTAATTAACATTGCTGGCGCAAATAAGACGCTGCATCCTGCAGAAAGCGAGGCGATCCAATCAGCCAAAAAACTGCTAGCGGTTTCCGACTTGCAAATCCAAGCCATGCAGGAATTCATCAAGGAAAATGGGTCTGAAACCCCGTCCTTGTAGGACGGCTTTACATAGATATTTGTTAAGACGTACTATTTCACATAAGACGTGCTATTATGTAAAGCAGCACATTTAAGGTAAATATGACATTAAAAGCCTTCAGCTACCGATTCTACCCAACGCCAGAACAAGAAAGTTTGTTGCGACGTACTTTGGGTTGCGCCCGTTTAGTCTACAACCGTGCTTTAGCAGTAAGAACTGAAGCTTGGTACACAGAACAGAAACGGGTAGGGTATGCTGAGACTTCTTCAATGTTAACCGAATGGAAGAAAACTGAAGAACTAGATTTTCTTAACGAAGTTAGCTGCGTGCCATTGCAACAATGCTTGAGACATTTACAAGCGGCTTATACCAACTTTTTTGATGGACGGGCAAAATATCCTAACTTCAAAAAGAAACGCAATGGTGGTAGTGCAGAATTCACTAAGTCAGCGTTCAAATTTAGGGATGCACAAGTCTACCTAGCAAAAAGCACCCAAGCATTGCCAATTCGCTGGAGCCGGACATTACCTAATGGTGCGACACCATCAACTATTACAGTAAAGCTTGCACCATCAGGCAGGTGGTCAGTTTCTCTGCTGGTAGATGTTGAAATTGAAAAGTTACCCAAAACAGGTGATCAAGTCGGTATTGACTTGGGAATTACAAGCTTGCTTGCTTTAAGCACTGGTGAAAAGATTGCCAATCCCAAAGGATTTAAGACAAAGTATCGCAAGCTCAGAAGAGCGCAGAAAGCTTTAATCCGTAAGCAAAAGGGATCAAATAACCGTTACAAAGCACGGCTCAAAGTAGCGAAAGTGCATCAACAAATTACTGATGCAAGAAAAGACTATCTTCACAAGTTAACGACGCGGTTGGTGCGTGAAAACCAAACCATCGCCGTAGAAGACTTAGCTGTGAAGAATATGATTAAAAACCCCAAACTTGCCGCTTCTATAAGTGATGCAAGTTGGGGCGAATTGGTCAGACAACTTGACTACAAGTGTGATTGGTATGGTCGCACTTTAGTTAAGATTGACCGCTGGTTTCCGAGTTCTAAACGATGTGGAAATTGCGGACACATCGTTGACAAGTTGCCGTTGAATATTCGGGAATGGGATTGTCCTAGTTGTGGGACGCACCATGATCGTGATATCAATGCGGCGAAGAACATTTTGGCGGCAGGGCTTGCCGTTTCAGTCTGTGGAGCGACTGTAAGACCCCAACAGAGTAAATCTGTTAAGGCTGGTGCGAAACTCCCTAGGGGACAGAAGCAGAAACCTAAGTCGTGAGTCTTAGGAATCCTCGCCCTTATAGGGCGGGGTGGATGTCAACGCAGACATGAAACAAATACGGGAGGCCGCGCCCAATAAAAATCAGGTTTCAGCATCTTTCAATTCTGCTGTTTACCAGCTTAAAACTAAGGGCATTCCTCTCGATGTGATCGACCGAAGAGAAACCACAACACACCTCAGCAACCCCCAAATTAACTATTCAGATGAAAGTTTTTGGGCTAAACTTAAAAACTTTGCTTTAACCGCAGGAAGAGAAGTAGTTGAAAAAGCTTTGATTCTCTACTATACGGCTCAAAACCCAAACGTGCCTGCTTGGGCAAAAGGAGTTGTAGTTGGAGCTTTGACCTATTTTATATCTCCTGTCGATGCGATTCCCGATATATTAGTCGGCATCGGATTTACCGATGATTTAGGAGTATTGCTGGCGGCAATAGCTACTGTTTCAGTATACATTAATGCTGATACTAAAGAACAAGCAAAACAAAAAATGAAAGATTGGTTTGGCAAATAATATTAGAAGTCAGTAGTCAGTAGTCAGTAGTCAGTAGTCAGTAGTCAGTAGTCAGTAGTCAGTAGTCAGTAGTCAGTAGTCAGTAGTCAGT
>NZ_JAUBOQ010000013.1:59101-97768 GCF_036700325.1 Microcoleus sp. Z1_B2 | reverse complement strand
AGTCATTAGTCATTAGGAATAATTACCAATTACCAATTACCAATTACCGATTACCAATTACCAATTACCGAGTTCAGTCTTTAATCGGCTTACCATCTCGATTGACAATACGGCTTTCACCATCCTTAGCCGTGACATTTTCATAAACCCCTTCATCCCGCTTCACGTACTTGCTGAACCCCTGATTTTTATAATCGGTGTCGGATGTCGGCTTCATCAACCTCGGAGCGCTCAGCAGTCGGCGTACCGGCGCATCTGCGGGAGTCTCCCCGGGTTCGCGCTTCGCCAACTCGCACAGTTGGCCCCAAGTCGAAACTTCCAGGTTCATGCTGTGCCAAACTTCTAACTGCTGGTTGTTTTCGGGACACAAATAATCGTATACAGGCATACTAAGAATCTCGTTTGCAACTACTAAAATTACTAATTGCACGGTTATTGAGAATATTATAGCTCAACATTACTAATAATTCAACCCTAAAAATTAAACTTTACTATTTTTAACGGTTGTTGAAACCATAAATCAGCTATATTATTAACCCTGTGTGCTTGCTCCCGGATGCGATCGAGACAAAGCCCAAAAGTACGCTACCCTGAAATCCTCTGACTCGATCGCACGATCGCACGATCGACAGCAAATGCCCGCAAGACTTCCGTGAATGCCGTCAAAGGATCGATCGTCATTTTCAGACTGTACGCAAATCACAGATTCTAAGTTTCAAATTTATTTATTTACTCACCACCGAGGATTTACCGATGAGCGATTTCAAAGTTACGCCAGAAGTAGAGCTGAACACAGCTCAAATGTTGGAGCGATACCAACTGCAAGATGAGACAACTCTGCGGCGTTGGGCAAAACTGCACGGCATCAACAGCACCCGTGGTTTCTTCTATCCCAGTGAAGTAGATTTGATGGATCACGCTCACCACCATCTCTACAATTTGGGAATGAGCATTGCTGAGTACCAAAGTCTTTTAGACCGACGCCGCACCAATTCCCAGACACCGGGCGACCAAAATAAAACAGTAGCAAGTCAAGTTGCTGACGAAGCATACGATGCTATAGAAACGCTGACCGATCAGTATGCTGAAGCTATTGATTTAATGGGAGAACGTATAGCAGACCATTTCATCGATGAACTCGATTTATCTGTGATGCGGCACCTTTCTAAAAAAGTGCAAGACCGCCGCACTCTCAACGGTCAAACCAAAAAGCCTAACCGTTTTCTCCAAGTGATTAAAGCCGTGTTGCAACCGAGCAGCGAAAATACGCTTCTGGTTCCCAAAAAAGATGAGGACTCTAGTTTAGAATTAGAACAGCATCACCGACTCGGCTAGCCGCCGATTTCGTTGAAAGACTAAGCGTTACTTATAGCGGTAAGGTGCGCCTAGCGCACCCTACATAATTAGGTTCTGCCTCCAGGACTGTAAAGGCAATAAATTTACTCTTTTCAAGTGTCCGTTACCTGTGAATTATAAATTTAAGACTGGATGCAGATATATTTTGCGCTGGAATTACCTAAAATATATGTTTGATCTAAGCCGTAAATCTAGCCCAAGGTAAAAAAATGATTAAATCCTGGATGGTAATTGGAGGCGTCGCCTTTGTAGTAGCTTTAGCAGCTAACATAATCGCGCCCAGCGACATCCAATGGTTCAACCGCTTGCAGCGTCCGAGATGGCTAGTATTTGAAAGAGCAATTCCCCTAATTTGGACAGTAATTTTTATTTGTGCAGCTTGGTCAGCAGTGATAGTGTGGGAAAAACAACCAGGAACTCAGGAGACTTGGCTGAGAATGGGTTTGTACCTGCTTTTAGAAATAGTAACTATGTCTTACACCTCGGTTATGTGCAAAGTTAGGAGCCTAAAAGTCGGCACAATAATCGGCGGAACGGGCGCTATTTTAAGCGTAATCCTAGCTTTAACAGTGTTGCCAGTTTCCGAGCCAGCCGCCCTGTTATTGCTGCCTTACATACTTTGGAGTCCGATCGGCACTTACACCACTTGGGCAATGATGCACCTAAATCCGGCGGATGTTTAATTGATCTAAAATTACAGGTAATTGGTAATTGATCATTGGGAAAAAGGTAATTGCTAAGATGTACCTCACCCAATAGAAAACTGCTATAGCAAGCCTCGTATCAATTGTGAAGTCTTTCTCTTGTCTCTCTTCTCTTCCTTTTCTTCCTACCCTACCCTTCGGGAACCCCTGCGGGGAACGGGAACGGCTTCGCCGAACGCGCCCTTTGCGTCTTCGCGGTTCGTTAAATAGAGATTCTCTGAGTTTTATCGCGTGGTGGGGGTGGCTTTATTTAATTTGTTGACAATGTGAGTATGATTCGTAAACCCACCCCTAGAAGTTGATTGAGAATGATGGTTGATTTGAGTTTTAACTCAAATCAAGCACTAATTCTCAGACTTTAAACCCCCGCCCAATGTCGGGCAAACCAGTTAACCTAACGATTGCCAGAGCTGGTCGGAGGCTCAATTTCCGGCGGTTCGGGAGGGGGATATTCAGCATCGGGAGATTCAGGCTCAGGAGGGTTCAGCGACTCCTCCCAAACTTGGATTTGCGATCGAGCTTGCTCAAAAGCCCGAGTACCCGAAGGAATTTTCTTCAAAGTCGCGATCGCCCCAGCCAGATCCGACGACGACTCTTCGACACCAAGCGCCAAAATCCGCTGACTCCACTCATCAATCGCCTCACTCGCCTGCCACCGGAGCGAACTCGACTCCGGCACCTGACTTGCTAGCGCAATAGCCGTTTGCAAAGCCTCCGCAGTCCCGGCTCTGGCCGTCTGACGGGCGTTCTGCAAATTTTGCTCGCCCTGAAATTGAGCCTCCCAAGTCCGAATGTTCGATCGAGCTTCCTGATAAAGCACCCGTCCCGATCGAATCCGGCGCGCCATCTCAATTGCCCCCGCCAAATTGCCGGCCGCCGCTAGCTGCTGAGCTCTATCCAAAAACGGCTGGTCAACAAGCCGCTGTCTCCTCTCGATCCAAGCTTGAATTTTGGCTTGAGCTTCCACGTAAAGCGCCCTACCTCTACCGATCCGAGAAGCTTGAGCAACGGCGGCTTCCAGAGCATTCGGATCGCCCATACTCGCCAAATCGTTCGCTCTTTGCAAATACGGACTGTCTTCGAGCAGCTCGATTTGACGGCTCAAGGTGCTAATTTGACGGCGAGCTTCCGAAGCGCGGGGATTTGATTCCGGGACTGTTTGCAATTGCGCGATCGCAGCCCTCAAATCATTTACCCCACCAGGCGCCGCCAGCCTGCTTGCCAAATCCAAAACTTTGACATCAGCCATTTCTTGTTGCCAGCGGCCGACTAAATCTTGAGCTTGTTTGTATAAAGGGCGGCCGGAGTTCAACTTTTGAGCAATCTCGATCGCCTTGGAGAAACCCTCAACAGAGCCAGTCAAAGCCTGAGAAGTAGCATTCGCCAACTCATTAAAATCCTGTACTTGTTCCCTTAAATTTGCCGACTCTGGAATCTTGTTAGCGATCGCCATCGCCTCCTGCCAATCCCCTGCTTGCAATCGTTTTTGGGCGATCTCCAGAATTTTCTTGCTAAATTCCGCGATCGCCTTATTGGCAGCTTGATACAAATAACTGTTTTGATCAATTCCCTGAGCCAGCTTAATCCCCGTCACCAGATTGTCGAGACCTCCCTCGGAGGCTGTATTTCGGGCTTTTAGCAACTTATTGCCCTCCGCCTTAGTCGTCTGAATTAGCTTAGTCAATTCCTCGTACTTAGCCGATTCCCAGAAAGTATTTCCCAAATCCAAAAGCAGAGTAGCTTGGCTGAAAGCCAGCGGCCACTCTTCCTGACGCAAGTGGTCTTCCGCCGTGCGGTAAATTTTCTCTGCATCGCTCCATATCGACTGCCACTTTTCAATCTGCTTTTCCATCTTCGGGTAAGCCGGAACGTTTTTAGGAACCTTACGAGCGAGGGCAATCGCCTCATCCAGCTTTCCTTCTTGGAAACTAGCATTTCCCAGCCTAATAATATCCTCCGACCACCGATCGATTTGAGTGTTAATTCTCGGCCGCAGCGGATGGTTTTGTGGCAAAGCATTAACTAATTCGATCGCCCTGAGCAAATCATCCGCCGTCCGCTTGCTTGCTGCTTCTTGAGCACAAAAAAAGCGATCGTTAGCAGAAGCCGTCGGCCAAAAAATCTTTGAGCAATTTGACTGCGAGGTGAGGTTGAGCAAAGACGCAATTGCCACAAACCCCATACCCACCGATAGCATCAAACTCAGCGCCAGCCAAAACTGCCACTTATTCGACCAGTTCCGCCAAAACGGATTTTGTTCCTCCGGCGGCTGCGAGTTTTCCCCAGACAAATTCGGCGGTAGTTCCAGATGCCCTCCCGGCAGTTTTCCCGAAGTAACCAACTCTCGGAGCTCTTTAAGTCGTTGGGCCCGGTTTTTCCTTGCTGGTAAGCGCACCAGCGACGAAGTATCCTTTGTTGACTCCAAGGATTCTGATGCAGACCAACGGCCTGGTATTTTGCGATCTTGACTCATATCCTCACCACAAACAGCAACCAGCCAGCGTTAGTTATTTAAAAACTGCGAGCGCTGCTATCAACTGCTCTATAAAATGTATTCATCACTTTTACATACTCCCGTCGGCCCCAGACTGCAAGAGCCGATCGCCAAACCGCCACAATCAAAATTTTGTGATTAGGTAATTGATAATGCGTAATTGGCAATTGGTCAAGGCCATCATCCCTAACTCGCACTCAATAGAGCCAATTACACATTATCGTCTCAAGAACCGGAGTTTGAGCGCAAATCGCCGATGAGTTCCGCAAGTTGGTCGCTATTAGCTTGGTAAACCTCGTTGCAGAAATGGCACGTAGCCTCAGCCCCCCCATCTTTTTCAATCATGTCTTGGAGTTCCGCTTCGCCCAACATTTTCAAAGCTCCCAAAACTCGATCGAACGAACAGCCGCAGTCAAAGCGCACCATCTGAGTTTCCGGGAAAATTTCCAGGCCCATATCTCCCAGTAACTCTTCGAGAATCTGGTGCAGCGTTTTGCCCGATCGCAGCAGTGGCGTAAAGCCCGACAATTCAGCAACTCTAGATTCTAAAGTTTGCACCAATTTTTCGTCCGTTGCCGCCTTCGGCAGAACCTGCAACAGCACACCCCCAGACGCTTCTACCCCGCCCGCCCCCACAAACACCCCCAAAACCAGAGCCGAAGGCGTTTGCTCGGAGGTTGCCAAATAGTGAGTCAGATCGTCGCCAATTTCGCCGGAAACCAATTCCACCGTACTTGAATAAGGGAAGCCGTATCCAACGTCCCGCACCACGTACAAATACCCGTCACCTATTGCCCCGCCGACATCTAGTTTGCCTTTAGCATTGGGCGGCAGTTCCACTTCGGGATTATCCACATAACCTCGAACTGTTCCATCAAGTCCTGCATCAACCAGAAGCCCGCCCAGTGGCCCATCTCCTTTGATGCGAATGTTGACCCTCGATTCGGGCCGCTTCATGCTGGAGGCGAGTAACAGCCCTGCTGACATCGTGCGGCCGAGGGCGGCTGTAGCCACGTAGGAGAGCTTGTGCCGCTGTCTTGCTTCTTCGGTGAGGCGGGTGGAAATGACGGCTACAGCGCGAATTCCGCCCTCTGCGGCTGTAGCGCGAATTAATTGATCGGCCATGAAAAACCTTACTTTGTCTTTTGATACCTTCTCGAACTATTTTAGAAGTTCTTGAAGGTTGTGGCAGCACAGAGCAGCAGTTGACTCGGCCGGCCTGGATGTGCGATCGAGCTTCAGAACTCGCCTCTGTTTTCTTTTTTACCTTGATTAACCGACTATTTCTTAACAAATACTCGAAGGGATTATTCACGATCAATATTTATTTAAAAAGCCCCAAATAACGAGTGCCTTTATTTTTACAAAGCCACCTTATTCTAAGTCATTTTATAACAACTAACAAACAATCTTTGGAGCATTTAAACCACTAACGAGGCCAGTAGGGTGCGTCAGATCGATCGCTTCCCTCGGCAAGGGAAACGCTGCGGACTGACGCACCCTACAATACTATTTTAAATGCTCCACAGCTTAACCACTAATAACTAATAACTATAGTCCAGGACGCACTACGAACAAATAAACCTGGCTTTTTAACCTATCTAGAGGCTTTTAAGCCGATGTACTTAATCTCAACAACCCGGTTTCTGGCTACCGGTGCATAAGTCTTAAACTAATGACTAATGACTAACAACTAATGACTAATGACTAATGACTAATGACTAAAGCTTATCTTGCCGCTAACCTGACGATTACCAAACCTTTACCTTGGTCGGTTAGAGTCAGAGGCGTAGGTCTCAGACCAATGTTTTTTAGCTGGAAATAAAGGATATGCCACCAACATCCAAAGCACTTTTAGCGGAAATCCAGCATAACACAGGAGCGAGTCGAAACTTGCATTTTTATGCCAAGGGGGAAACCATTCCTATGATGTCGCAAGGCCTTTGGCGAGTGTGTCAAGGTCTAGCACAACTGAGTACGCTTTATCCAAGCGGGGAAGAAGGACTTTTGGGTTGGGTTGGGCCTTCGATGTGCTTCGGTTTGTGGTTGACAAGCTTGCAGACTTACCGAGCTACGGCGACATCAGATATTTATTTGATCTGGTATTCAATGGTGGAAATCGAAGCTTCTCCTCAATTGGCTCACGAGTTGCTACCTCAAATGGTACGGCGGCTGCGGCAAATGGAAGCAATTTTAGCGATCGCCGGACAGCGGCGAGTAGATGATCGTTTGTATCAGCTACTGCTATTATTGCAACAGGAATTCGGTCAGCCTGTGGTTGAGGGAACTCGTTTGAATATCCGCTTGACACATCAAGATATTGCTAATGCGATTTGCACGACGCGGGTAACAGTAACTCGAATGCTGGGAAAATTGCAGCAGCAAGGGTTAATCAGTCGAGATGGCGATCGGCATTTAATTCTTAACAAAGATGTTTTTGCGTCCACGTCGGATTTGTTTGGCGGCAACCCTCAAGCTGTGTAGAACCGACACCAATTTGCCTTTCCACTTTTTTGCATCTACATAAAGTCTTCCAGTATTAGCTATCAAATCTCAGTGCATCAGAATTGTTTATCTGGCTCCTCCTCTCCCTATCTACAGCCATACGTTTGCAGTTGGAAAAGATATAATTAAGCGGTGCATCTATTTAGGACTAAACTCAATGGCTAACTCAACTCAAGAAACACCGCAACCAGACAAAAAAGAATTAACTGAGATCACAGCTAAACCTCAAGAACAACAAGAAGAACCGCCCAATAAAGGTGACGGGCGGAAATAGTCGATCGTTAGTTTTTATTTACAATTACTCGTTACCAGGATCTGCCTGGTAACGCAGATCCAGAGGAAGAGCCTCCAATTTGCCCCAGTAAGAATCGAGGCTCTTCCTCTGGCTATTGGCTCCCAGGTAGATCCTGGAAGTTAATCGAGTGTGTTTACTATTGACAAATTATTCGGTTTGTGCAGTGCCGTTGTTCGATCGCAACTTAGGCTTTCCCGGCTTTCCACGGAGGCCGTTTAAAGAAACCACATCAGCCTCAGAACTCTCCCTCGCCACCCGAATCAGCAACCCCGACAACAACAAACTCGCCAACATCGAAGAACCCCCGTAACTAAAAAACGGCAGTGGCAAACCCGTAGTCGGCAAAACCCCCGTCGCCACCCCAATATTCAGCAGCGACTGTCCCACCATCACCACCATCACCCCAATCGCCACCAACTGAGACTCAATATTTCGAGCCTTCATCGCTACCCTCAAAGCCACAGTCGAGTAAGCCGCCAACATCAGCAACAGCGAGAAACCTCCCACCAAACCAAACTCCTCAGCAAACACAGCAAAAATAAAATCGCTGTACTGAATCGGCAAATAAAATAACTTTTGCTGCGACATCCCCAAACCCACACCCCAAATGCCCCCAGAACCCACAGCCAGGAGACTTTGAATCAACTGATAGCCGTCTTGCATCGGATCAGCCCAAGGATTGAGAAAAGACATAATCCGGCGGCGCTGATATTCCCTCAAACTAATACTTAAAACCGCTAAAAGCATTCCCCCCATAGCCGTTGCGCCCAACTGCAAGTAAGGTAAGCCCGCAGCCAAAGCCACCAACCACAAAGTCATCCCGCACAAAGCCGTGGTACTTAAATTTGGCTGCAACAAAATTCCCAAAAGCATTGCACCGAAAATTAACAGCCAAGTTAAGCGAACTTTATTTGTCAACCGGGGCCAGTTACCGAAAATGCGGGCGCTTTGGAGAACAAAAAACGGCTTGATTAACTCAGAAGGTTGAATAATCGGAACTGGGCCCAGAGATATCCAGCGAGTCGCCCCGTTGATGGTGGTTCCCACTCCCGGAACTAAGGTCAACCAGAGCAATCCCAGCAGCAATAAAACGCCTAACTGAGATGTTTTCATGATGTAGCGCAGTGGGGAGTACACTATCAAGTTAAAGCCGGCCAGCCCGATCGCCACTGCGATTAGCTGTCGTTTAAAATAATAAAGGCCGTCTCCAAGTTCATAATTTGCAATGGGATAGGAAGCCGAAAACAATGCTGTCAGCCCGACAAACAGCCACAGAAAAGTCAGCCACCTCAGCCACCGCGCCTCAGCGGCCCATTCAGAGGCGCTGGGGTCAAAAAAAGGAATCAAGCGTCGAATGTCATTAGCCATAGGATTTTAGAATGCTCTCAATAAACTCTAACAAAGATGGCTAAAGTACCAGATTGGTTAATTTACGCATTAATCTGTTCGCTATTATATGGTTTGTGGGGATTTTTTGGCAATTTAGCGACTAAATATATTGACTATAAAACTGCTTTTGTTTATGAAGCAATTGGCGCTATTTTAACTACTTTATTTATTATTATCAAAACTAATAATTTTAGTTTTGAGGGAGATGTTAGGGGAATTTTGTTTGCCATGTTAGTTGGCGTTGCTGGCACTGTGGCATCATTAGTATTTTTTATAGCCCTTGGCAAAGGTGAAGTTGCCAATGTAGTGAGTGTTACGTCTATCTACCCGCTGATTACTATATTATTATCGTCTTTATTCTTGAAAGAGGCTATTACATTACCACAAATGCTTGCTGTTTTGTTAGCGATAATCGCAGTTATACTGTCTTCTTATTGAAATATTTGTCAATGATGAGATTAACAACGCTGGACATTCTTCCTTCTACTAGAGGAATCCTAAATGATTCAGATAAATTTGTAGGGGTAGTGCTAAGAGTGCCTACCCCCTATCTATCGGGCAACCACGGGGGATTGCCCCTACAATAATTATGCAAATGATGCGAGGATTGCTATATAACAACAAAAAAGAGGTCATCGCGACCTCTTACCCCTCTACTAATCCAGCTTCGGCTCTTAAAGTAAACCTGTATTAGCTCCGGGCTTACCGGTAGCCAGTTGCACTTTAATAATTCTGCCGCCCATTTTCATAATTCTTTGCTGTTCCCGGAACCAGTTGTCGTAAGGAACGAGCTTAGTAAAATAGGTATTTTGCAATTCGCGCTGAGTGCGGATGCGAGTTTGACTTGGGACGCAAGCAGTCACCTTAAACATTCTCATGGGAAACTAACTCCTGAGTAGGTTTACAGATTATTAGATGGATTTTTTAAAGATTGAAGGCAGGGAGTTAGGAGTCAAAACTAGCTCGTTAAAACTCGTCGGGCTTTCTCGACAAGCCTTTGACGGTCTAGCAATCACTCTCAACTTCCCTGACCTCTTTTCAAAGTCAAAGGTAAAAAGTCCAAAGTAAAAAGTAAAAAGTTAAAAGAGGCAAGAAATAAATCTTCTTCCTTCTTCCGACTTCCATCGGACTGAAATCCGTTACATCCGTTACATCCGTTACATCCGTTACAGAATCCGTTGCCGAACTTCCTTCTTCCTTCTTCCTTCTTCCTGAGTCTTAGCTCAAGCCAGAGCAGATGTAGTCGAAATAGACGCCCATTTCTTTACCAGCGTCAGAACCAACCAAACCGGCGGTGACTTCTTTCATTGCTTGGATTGCTTGTACGGTAGAACCGATGGGCACGCCCAAGGAGTTGTAGGTTTCTTTCAAACCGTTGAGCACGCGCTCATCGAGGATGGAAGGGTCGCCAGCTAGCATAGCGTAGGTGGCATAGCGCAGGTAGTAGTCCAAGTCGCGGATGCAAGCTGCATAACGACGAGTGGTGTACATATTGCCGCCGGGACGAGTTACATCAGAGTACAACAGAGACTTAGCAACTGCTTCTTTGACGATTGTGGCTGCATTAGCGCTGATGGCGGTAGCGGCGCGGACGCGCAGTTCGCCAGAAGCAAAGTAGTTCTTGAGCTTGTCTAGAGCGCTGATGTCGAGGTACTTACCTTGAACGTCAGAGGAATTGATAACGGCGGTAATTGCGTCTTGCATGGTTGTCTTGTTTCCTAGAAAGTGGCTGAGTCAGTCCAATTTTGGAGCTAGAATTTGGAATTTGGGATTTGGGATTTAAGATTTTTAAGTGGCTGGTTATTTGCAATAGCTTTTAACTTGTTGCCGGCAACCCCCAATTTTTCAATCTAAAATCGAAAACCTAAAATCAAAATTCCTTACTGCATCGCACCGATAACGTAGTCGAAGTAGGAGGAAGCTTCGGAAGCATCTTCTCCAGACAGCAGCGAGCTTGCTGCATTTTTCATAGCGCGAACGCCTTCGGCGACGGCTTCAATCGGGGTGCCGAGAGATTTGTACATTTCGCGGACGCCGACAATACCGATTTCTTCGATCGGAGTAATGTCGCCAGCTACGATTCCGTAGGTAATCAAACGCAGGTAGTAGTCCATGTCGCGCAAGCAAGTTGCGGTCATTTCTTCGCCGTAAGCGTTGCCGCCGGGAGAAACAATATCAGGGCGCTTTTGGAAAAGTTGGTCGCCTGCTTGCTTGACGATGCGTTCGCGGGATTCGCTCAAAATTTGGGCGATGCGGACGCGGCGTTCACCAGAGGTGACGAAGCTTTTGATCCGATCTAATTCACCTGGGCTCAAGTAGCGAGCTTCGGCGTCTGCGTTGACGATTGATTTGGTGACGATACTCATCTTGTGTGTACCCGCTGGATATTTTGCTATATGAACTGCTCTGCGCTGAGCTAGCGAAGGCGGGCGCTTGTGTCCCGTATCTTTCCTGCTCAGGCAGGAGCTTTGACGGGGAAGGCTGGACTTTCCACACTCAGCAACTGTTGAAGTTGTTGGCGGGTGACTGCCTTCGGTGCTTAACGGCGCTGGTTCTTCACGCCGGTGCGCTTGTGAGTGCTCGCACTAAGCCTGTCGCTTACAATACCATAAATGACTGATGCGATCTTTAATTTATGATCGAGATTGCAGCAGGCCACTTAGTGGCGATCGAGTGACTGTCGGGCAGTTAGTAAGGATATTGCTTCTCTGACACAACTACCTCTCGCAAGTATTTTGAGGCATTATGTTCACATTCTGAGTGTTACTGTAATAGTTTGTAACATTCCTTTTCATATTTGGGCCCTCGCTGGGGTCTGAGGAGTTAAAATTTCATAGTTAAAAAATTGCTAAAATTATCTGGCAGCAAGGGTTACAGGCGATAGAGCATTGAGCGGGAATTGTGACGGGCGAGGGCGCGAGGTTCAAAGGCTTGGCCCTGAGATGGAGGGAAGCGGGAGATGGGGGCAGACAGCGCGGAGACAGGGGCCAGATGTGCGATCGTCTCACATCTTGCACCATTCTCAATCAGTCTTGGACGGGCGGGCTCTCTTGCCCAAGGCGTGTCAACTTAAGGTAAAACCGATAGTCCGTCAGGGGTTGAAACCCCTGCCTCAAAGCGAAAGTCCTCTAAAAGAGGACTAATGAATGATTCAGTCCTCTTTTAGAGGACTTTCGCTATTAGACAGGGAATTCATTCCCTGGCGGGCTGCCGGGTGAGCGGGAGGACTGGCGGACTAAAAGCTTAAGTTGACACCAATGTTTCCTACCCAACCCCTACTACCCACAAGAACACTCACTCTTTGTGTTTGTGGAACAGGCCGGAAAGCCTGTTCTCGATAATAGTGCCAGATATAAGATAATCGGAAATCCTAACTTTCGAGCTTGTAGCTAGATTTGACTCTCACTTTAAATCTGGTGCGCCGTGAAAAGAAATCTATCAGCCCTTAAAAAAGCTTTACAGTTTGGCATTAGCGGTGCTGTCGGCGGTTTCGTCGGCAATCTCATCACCGAACCTTTCATGCAGGGGATCACTGGTTCGGAATCTGTTTTTGACAGTGTATTGTCCACAGCTCGGTGGTTTGGATTGGTAGGCGGTGGTATTGCTACGGCTATCATGTTCGGCTATTATTACTATATCAAAGGCAAGCCTCAAATTAAACAGGCTTTAAAAAATGGCGGATTGTTTGGTTTAATTGCAGGAGCCATTTCTGGGGCGATCGCCGAAGGTATTTACAGCGGAATTGGCGACGGAAACAACGAATTATTGCGAGTAATTTGCTGGGGAATAGCTGGCAGTTTGTTAGGACTGGGACTGGCACAGCGGATTCCTAATTTGGGGGCGCTTCGCGGCCTGGGAGGCGGCGGTGTTGGGGGTGTGTTGGGCGGCTGTTTGTTTATTCTATTTGCTTACAATCTCTCCGGTACGGCGGGCCGTTTAGCTGGCTGTGCTGCGATCGGTTTTTGGATTGGAATTATGCTAGTTGTAGCTGAAACTTTGTTCAACAAAGCTTGGCTAGTAATTAGTTACGATACGGGAGCAAATCGCACTCTCACTCTGGGTGCGGAACCAGTGACTTTTGGCAGTGATGAAAATTTGTCCATTATCTGCATTCCTAATGTTTCGCCCCTAGCAATGCGGTTTCAATTGGAAGCAGGTCAAATTGTTTGCGAGAATCTTGATAGCGGGGCGGTGAGTTATTTGCGATCGGGCGACCAAAAGAGAATCGGCAACTGTACAATTACAGTAGGAAACTCTGACTTGCCAGCCCCAACACCGACAAATATTCCGCCTACCTTTATATCAGATCAGCCCGCAGTAAATTCTTTTACCAGCGGTCAATTTTCTCTGAAATTAGGAAGTCGAGTTATTCCTCTGAGTGCGGGAACTCAACTATTCACCTCTGACATACCGAGTTTAACAGCCGCAGCATCTAACGGGCTTGTAGCTATAGTCACTTCTCGATCGAGAAACGAGCTTTCGTTAGGATTGACCAATTTGTGCGATCGCGCTTGGTGGGCTACAGACATTCAAGGCGATATAAAAATGGTAGAACCTGAAACTACTCTGACTTTGGCGTTGGGAACTCAAATCGAATTCGGTGAATTAGAGGGCGAAATTGTGTAATTAAGCGAGTAGAAACTGAGATATTGCACCATTGTCAATAAACTTTTCATGGCCGGGCAGGATGCCCAGCCCACAATAAAATTTCCTCTTTGTGGAACGGGCATCTTGCCCGTTCTTAACAGGATATCCGGCCCAGCCCACAATAAAATTTACTCTGTGTGGAACGGGCATCTTGCCCGTTCTTAACAGGATATCCGATCCACCCACAATAAAATTTCCTCTTTGTGGAACAGGCATCTTGCCTGTTCTTAATCATAATTCAAGCAGAACTGCTGCTAACTCCATTAATTACAGCCGCACCAATCAAATGAGCCAAACGCAAAGCTTCAGGAACTTTACCAGTGTCTGTCAAACGCTGAAGCACCCTCGCTATTACTTCCGGTTGTTCGCCACAAACTTGAAAAAAGAAAGGTTCAAAAGCGTGAATTTTCCCGGCGCGGCGCAACAATTCTAAACGGTATTCCGAGTCTGGTAAATGGCGGAGGGCTTTTTCAACAGCAGCTAAATCTGGTTGGCGGCGCATGACAGCAACACAAGGAATTTGCAGCCGCGATGCTAACTCAGGAAGGTCAATAATATTGAAGCCTCCGAAAGCAATTCCGTCAAGCAAAACGAGATGCAATTGCGGCAGAAATTTGCCTCCGAGGAGTAGCCCAGAAATAGCATCCGTGGCATCTAATCCGTCTGGGAGGACTTGTCCCCACACCATTCCTTCAAATCGAGTTACCCCGCAGACTATGCCCGCGATCGACACCAGGCTGCCGCTTCTACGAGAAAACGGAGCGTCGTCAAAGCCAATAACCTTAATTGTGCGATCGAGCCTCAGCAAATCTGCCAGTTTCAACTTGTGGAGTTCCCTAAACTAAAGTTTTTGAGATTAGCTTGTGTTTTACATAGTATCATATACGTTAAATAGCTCATTACTAAAAAGGTTTTAGACAATTGGTAAAAAAATACGTAGCAGCGATCGACCAAGGAACTACCAGCACCCGATTTATCATATTCGATCGCCTGGGACAGATAATTTGCAGCAACCAACAAGAACATCAGCAAATCTATCCGCAACCAGGATGGGTTGAACACAATCCCGATGAAATTTGGCAGCGCACCCAAAACGTGATTAAAAATGCCCTCGAAATCGGCAATATCGACCCCAAAGATATTGCTGCACTCGGTATTACAAACCAGCGCGAAACTACAATTGTTTGGGACAGAACAACTGGCAAATCTTACGGCAATGCGATTGTTTGGCAAGATACTCGCACTCGCTTTATTTGCGATCAATTAGCTGAAGTTGAGGGAAAAGACCGATTTCAAAAACGATGCGGTTTGCCGCTGACAACTTATTTCAGCGGGCCGAAAATTAAGTGGATGCTGGACAATATTCCAGGATTGCGCGAAGCGGCAAATCGAGGCGATGCGATTTTTGGCAATGTCGATACTTTTCTGATTTGGCACCTGAGTGGCGGCGTGCACGTTACCGATGTTACCAACGCCAGCCGCACGATGCTGATGGATTTGCAAACCCTTGATTGGGATGCCGAAACTTTGGAAATAATGGCAATTCCCCGCCAGATGCTGCCAGAAATTCGCCCTTCGAGTCAAGTTTTTGGAACTGCAAAAGGATTGCTTGCAGGTGTTCCAATTGCTGCTGCTTTGGGCGATCAGCAGGCCGCCCTCGTCGGGCAAACTTGTTTCAGTCCGGGGGAGGCGAAAAATACTTACGGTACGGGCTGTTTTATGCTGCTGAATACCGGTGAAGCGATCGTCCGTTCAAAAAACGGGTTACTGACAACAGTCGCCTATAAGATGGGGGAATCGCCCGCTGTGTATGCTTTGGAAGGCAGTATTGCGCTCGCCGGAGCTTTAGTGCAGTGGCTGCGGGACAATTTGGGCATCATCAACACATCTGCGGAAGTAGAAACATTAGCAAATACAGTTGAAGATAGCGGTGGAGTTTACGTTGTCCCGGCATTTTCTGGACTCTACGCGCCCTATTGGAAAGACAGCGCGCGGGGAGTAATTGCAGGTTTAACTCGCTACGTGACTAAGGCACACATTGCCCGCGCAGTATTGGAAGCTACAGCGTGGCAAACGCGAGAAGTATTGGAGGCGATGAATCAGGATTCTGCTGTGCAGCTTTTGTCTTTAAAAGTAGACGGAGGTATGGTGGTAAATCACACGCTGATGCAGTTTCAGAGCGATGTTTTGGGAGTGCCTGTGATGCGGCCTGTGGTAGCAGAAACTACTGCACTCGGTGTGGCTTATGCCGCCGGTTTGGCGGTGGGTTTTTGGAGTCAGCTAGCCGAATTGCGGGACAATTGGGCGGTGGATTTTACTTGGGAACCGAAAATGCCGATCGCACTTCGCGAGCAAAAATATCGCTTTTGGAAAAAAGCAGTTTCCCGCACATTCGATTGGGAAGAATAAATCGCTGAGTTAACCCCAAAATCCGTATTTAGTGATATCCTTAAATCCAGCACTATTTTTTTTTCAAGTTGCAAATAAATGATTTCGCTAAATAAGTTAAAAAAAATCTTCACCGCCTGTCTATTGATACTGACACTGGGATTTGTAGACATCGCCACTAATTCCCAAATCGCCCTCGCAGATACAGCTACAAATCCCACAACCGCAGCCGAAGTCTTCAGCGCCAACTGTGCAGGTTGTCACATCAACGGCGGCAACATTATCAGGCGCGGCAAAAACTTGAAACAAAAAGCATTAAAAAAATACGGCATGGATTCCATCGCCAACATTTCCAACTTAGTAACCAACGGCAAAGGTATTATGCCAGCTTACAAAGATCGTTTGTCGCAACAACAAATTATCGATGTTTCAGCTTACGTGCTATCGCAAGCTGAAACCGATTGGAAATAGAACATCGGTTGATTATTTAGGACTTACGCAATCGTGTCTCATAAACCCGGTTCCTTCCTGTAGTACAAAGAAACCGGGTTTCTTCAACAGAATCAGTAATGATGCGAGAACTGTAAAGAAACCCGGTTTCTGGGGTGTACGTCATAAACCTCGAATAGGCTGTATTATTATGCAGAATTCCTATCAATAGAAAGTCGGCGTTTTTTTAGGCTTTATTGTATGGTAAAATAAAGGGAAATTATCGGAGGATGGAAAGTTGAGAATACATTATTGGCGTCAAGCTTTAACTATTATTAGCTTGTGCTTGTATCTAATTTTAGCAGTTAGCCCGCCCGCTTTGGCTTCGATTCACAAATATCCCGAAACTGCTGAGACAGTAATGTTCCGATCCGTACAAAGCCTGCGTGATACAGACGATAAAGCATGGCAAGTTGTTTTGTACAAGCGCGTAAAGTCGGGAGTAGTAAAGTCTTTAAATCTGAGATTAGTAGGATTTCCCGGAACAGAATTGCAGCATCCTGTTTCGCTGAAAGTTGCGGCGGGCAAGCGGGAAATTGGCAATGCTAATGATATTTGGAGCGAGTCGAATTTGCCAATTAATGTCGGAGAATACGATTTTAAATCAATAATTACACAATTGGAAAGCAATCGACCTTTGCTGTTGAGTTTGCCCGTGAAAAATCAAAAAGGAACAGAATTGCTGGTTCCTCCTTTTGCTGTGAGAGAATGGCGGCTGTTGTCTGACAAAAACTAAAGATACCAATTTAAGCGCACTCTACATTTAAAAGCCATACAATTTCCCATGTCACAAATCGCTATGTTTAAATATGCCTTAAGGTAGATTTAACGTATTTGAAGAATAATGTGGTCTGGCAAAAACTAAAGATACCAATTTAATAGCACTCTACATTTAAAATCGCTACGATTTCATCAATGTATCAAAAATAACTTTATTTACATAGACCTTAAGGTAGATTTAACCTATTTTAAGGGTAATTATGAAACAAACTAAAAACTGAGTTAGTCAGGTGACAAAACTTCAGTGTTTTAACGTAGGTGTATTCAGGGTAAATCTACTATGACTTTAATCAGTAAAATTGTCCGAAAAGCTTTGGCAACAGGTTACTTAACGGTTGAGGCCGAAGAACAGTTGCGACAGCAGTTGCAGATGACCAAGTATGGTTTAGAAGATTTTGAGGCTTTTATTAATTTGCAGAAAGAGGTTATGGAGGGTAGGGTGAAACAGCAAGCTTTGGAATTGTTACGATCGCGCAAATGTTCTGCGACGGCTTGAATCGAGTTCGATCGACCTTTTGGAGAAATGGGATAAAAAAGTTAAAGCATCTTCTATATTTTATCCCTAACAGGGCTTACGCATTAAGACCGAAGAAACCGGGTTTTTTACCTAATCTCTGGCTGAAAACGAAGAATTTTCGTAAAAACACCCGGTTTCTGACCACCCGTGCGTAAGTCTTACCTAATTAGAACTTTCCAGCGCGATCGAACTTGACAAAAATACCAAAATCGCGAATAATGGTAGATTGTCTGTCTAAATCCGGCTCGGATCAGGTTAAGACATTCCAAAAGCTGGAGAGCAGTCAGCAGTCAAAAGTCCACAACGACCAATGACCAATGACTCATCAGCTACCTGTACGGCAATCTCAACAACCATCCCATGACTTACGCAATCATTGAAACCGGCGGCAAACAATTTCGGGTAGAACCAGGCCGCTTCTACGACATCGAACTGCTTCACGTTGAAGCTGAATCCAAAGTCACCATAGACAAAGTATTTCTGATCCAGCACGAAGGCGAGGTTCATATCGGCCAGCCTCTACTAGAAAATGCCACTGTAGAAGGAACGGTTCTCCGGCATTTCCGGGGCCGCAAAGTCCTCGTCTACAAGATGAAGCCGAAAAAGAAAACTCGGAAGAAAAAAGGGCACCGTCAAGAAACAACTCGCTTTATGATTGACTCGATTAGCGTCAACGGTACAGTCTTGGCCGCCAGAGACTTAACTCAAGCAGTTGTTGAAACTCCCCAAACCGCCGAAACTGATTCAGAATAAAACATAGTAAATACAGTTGAGGATATTATGGCCCACAAGAAAGGTACAGGCAGTACACGTAACGGACGCGATTCTAATTCTCAGCGTCTGGGTGTCAAAAAGTACGGCGGTCAGGTTGTCAAAGCTGGCAACATTTTGATCCGTCAACGCGGCACTAAAGTTCACCCTGGTAATAATGTTGGTATCGGCAGAGATGATACTCTGTTTGCCATGATTGACGGTGTGGTGACTTTTGAAAGAAAAGGCAAAACTCGCAAGAAAGTCAGCATTTATCCTGTTGTAGCAGCACCTGTGGCTGAAGCTGTGGCTGAAGCTGTCGCAGTTTAATTCTACGTTCCTAGGTTCGGCTGATTCCTGATAACTTAACGTAGAACCGATAGTCCGACAGGGGTTGAAACCCCTGCCTCAAAGCTAAAGTCCTCGCTATGAGGACTGAAGAACTCATTAGTCCTCTTGAGAGGACTTTCGCTATTAGCCAGGGAATTCATTCCCTGGCGGACTAGAGGCTTAATTTGTCACTAATTTGTGGCTAGCCTCCTCCGACAATTGTGACAACTTCTAAGATGTCACCCTCTTGCATTTGTGTAGTTTCCCAAAATTGTTTGTGCAGAATTTCCCCGTTGTACTCCACAGCCACCAAGCGCGGGTTTAATCCCAATTGTTCTAGTAATTCTGGTAACGGTGTGTCGATCGCACAATTGCGGGTTTCTCCGTTAACTTGCAGCGCAATTTGATTTATCATAAGTTATTAGTTATTAGTTATTAGTTATTTGTTATTTGTTATTTGTTAGGTTCCCGACTTTTTCAATAACAGTCCTGGATGCACTTTTACCAGAGAAACCGGGTTTTTACCGAATTTGCGGGCTGTAACGTGTCTTCTCGCAAAAAAACCCGGTTTCTGACTACCGATGTGTAAGTCCTAGCTTACTGAAACCTAGCTTTTCCCGTGCAAAGCTTTCTGAGCTTTCAGATTCTGCATCCGAATCAACTGCGAGATGAAAAACTGCGTCACTAAAGTAGGCTGTTCTGCTTCCATAATCGCGCGTACTATGGCAACCCTTTGAGCTCCGGCATTCAATACTTCATCGAGGTTGTTGATATCAATTCCGCCGATCGCAAACCACGGAATCGGTGACTTAGTAGCAGCATACCGCACATAGTCCAAACCTGCGGCCTGTTTATCAGGTTTAGTAGGAGTGGAGTAGACCGGCCCAACTCCAATATAATCTGCTCCCGCATCAACCGCTCGCTGCATTTCCTCGCCATTCGTAGTCGAACAACCGATGATCCGTCCCGGGCCGAGCAACTTGCGCGCTTCCGCCACAGGCAAATCTTGCTGTCCTAAGTGTACGCCGTCGGCATCCGCTGCGATCGCAAAATCCACGCGATCGTTCACAATCAGCAAAGCATCGTAGCGGTGACAAAGTTCGCAAAGCTTACGCGCGTTGGCCAGCTTTGCGCCGTCGTCTGAGGTTTTGTCGCGGTACTGCACCAAAGTCAGTCCCCCTTGCAAAGCAGCTTCCACGACTCCCATCAAGTTGTCTCTCGGCGAAGTTACAAGGTATAACTGCGATCGAAGTAACTGCTGGTAGCGCCGGTAAGCCAGCAAATCGCTTTCGAGAGTATAAACCCGATAGCGCATCTGCTTAAAAGCCGCGCCCATATTCCGATCGTAAATTTTGCCATACTCTTCGAGTACCCGCAAAGCTTCTTCCACCCGACAGAAATTCGCCTCCAGTAGCTGCTGAATGCTCGAACGCTGCTCTTCCTGCGGGTGAGTCAACTCCGTACCCGGATCGGCCGGCGTATCCCTAGCACTTCGCAATTCTGCGACGTGCCAAGCAGCCAATTCTTGACGCAGTTGCTTGCACTCGCCAGCTAAATCCGAGCTGTTGAGACCAAACCTGCACCATTCTTCAATAATTCTCAACCCTTCGCGCGATCGATCTAAATTTGCATCTAAAATCCGGCAGAGGGCTGGCTGTGCCGGTAAAGTTCTGTTTTGTTTGTCGGTCATTCACAACCACCCTAATTATAATTAATCCTACCAGTCAAACCGCTATATTCTCCCACGCCGTCATTCGATTTTAGATTTTAGATTTTGGATTTTGGATTGACTTGCGCGAGATAAATTCGGGGGACGCAAGGATTTTAGATTTGAGATGCTTTCGATTGATTCCACGGATCGAGAGGGGGGGCTTGTACCACCTTTGAAATTCTTGGTCAAGATCGTAGCAAAGCGATCGGCCTAATTTTTACCTCAACCGATTTAATTTAGACAAATTTTTAAGTTTTATTGAATTTGAGAAAAACGAAGCATAATAGATCAAACTTGATGAGAGTGAAATCGTTAAGCTGCATACCACACTTGGGAGGAGAGCCGTGAGGTTAGCAGAACAACACAAAAGATTAAGGGAGAACAACCCAAGCAGGCGGGCGTCTTTAAATTTCGATCGCGAAAACCCGACACGAAACACCGGAGGCGAAACTCGGATCACAGATAAGTTGCGTTTGTTTATGCTGATTTACTTACAACAGACCTGGTGCAAAGAAAAGCGATCGCAAAAATCTTGTTTGAGTTCTTGCCTTCTACTCGTCTTTGCGATGACCGCCCTTGGCAACCATCAACCGTCAGTTATCGCTGCCGGGATACCCGGAGTGCAGCTACTTTCTCAGACGCTGCAGAGCGAGATTAACATACTGTACGTCAGCTCGATCGGGGGCAGCGACACAGGAGGCAACGGCAGCGATCGAGCTCCGTTTAAAACCCTTACCTACGCCTTAAGCGTGGCCCCGCCCAAAACAGCTATTTTGCTAGCGCCCGGTACTTACAGCGAGCAAACCGGCGAAAAATTTCCATTAATGCTCAGGCCCAGCGTAACAGTTCAGGGAAATCCCAACACTCGCGGTCAGAATATTCTCATCAAAGGCGGAGGATACTTTATCAGTCCGACTTCGGCGGGTCAAAATATTGCGATTTTAGGCGCAGACGGGGCGGGACTCAGCGGGGTGACGGTGACGAATACCAACTCTCGCGGTTACGCTTTGTGGATCGAATCGAGTTCTCCGACAGTTGTTAACAATACTTTTTCTGGCAGCACTCACGACGGAATTTCGGTAGTGGGTACTTCCAGGCCGACGATTGGCGGGAATGTTTTCTCGAAAAATGGAGCTAACGGCATCACGATTTTTGGCAGTTCCCAGCCGGAAGTTCGAGATAATGTGTTTGAAAACACGGGATTTGGGGTAAATGTAGCGCAGAACGCTTCGCCTCTGCTGATTGGGAACAAAATTACTCGCAATAAGGACGGCGTAGTGGTGCAAGCTAATGCTAGACCGGTGCTGCGTAACAATTATATCGAGAGTAATCGGCGGGACGGAATTGTGGCGATATCGAGTTCTCTGCCGGATTTGGGAACAGCAGCCGAACCAGGGGGCAATGTCATTCGCAACAACGGCCAGTACGATGTGAACAATGCGGCCAAAGGTCAAGTAATCCCAGCTTACGGCAATCAATTGTCGAGCAGCCGGACGACGGGATCGGTTGATGTGGCGGGAACTTTTACCCCAGGGCCAATGGGGGGAAGTGCTTTGCAGCGTATAGCCGATCGACCTCCCAGCATCGGTGGCCCCGACACTTCTCTCCCTGTTTACACTCCTGGGCGACTAAGTCCCAGAGTTGAAAGAGCGCCACTTCCCCCGCCTGCGCCCGTTTCCAGGCGACCGGTGCAAAATCGACCCGCACCGCGAAGCGCCCAGCGCCAAGAGCTTTCTGGGAGGAATGTCGGTGCTTCATCGGTAGTCCCAGGGACAATCGCAATTCCTGTGCCCGATCCGAATTATCGATCTGTTTCAGAAATTTCGGTACAGCAATCAATGATTCCTCCCAATTTTGATAGTTCGAGTTCGGTTTCTTCCGAGGGGAGATTGCCGGTTCCGGGCCGCAACATTCCGATCGGAAGGGGCGGCTATGTACCTGCTGCTTTAGGGGGGAATTCTTGGCCTGATGCCGCGGATAATTCGCCGTCATTCGATCGAGCCAGAGCTTTGGGTTTCCGGTATCGAGTTGTGGTGGATGCCAACAGTTGGGGCGATCGACAAAAAATGCAATCCCTCGTTCCCGGTGCTTTTCGCTCTTTTTCCAGCGGACGACCGGTGATCCAAGCCGGTGCTTTTCGGGAACGCGAAAAAGCTGAGGAATTGCTAGAAATGCTCAGCGCTAACGGTTTGAATGCTCAAATTGAAGAAATTAAATAGTTATTGGGCATTGGGAATTGGGCATTGGGAATTGGGCATTGGGCATTGGGAATTGGGCATTGGGAATATCCTTTCCGGCTAAGCTGTTCGGCATTTAAAGGAGGTTAACCAATAACCAATAACCAATAACCAACAACAAAATTTTAGGGCCTAGCATATCGGATGCCAGACCCTAAAAACTTTGTAAATTAAGTTGATTCAAGTGGGATTTTAGCTCTACTGAGTTTCAGCAAACTACAACTAAGGTGGACTTTTTTGCAACTACTCTGGAGACGAGCTAGCTATCAGCGGAGTCTATTCAGACTTCTGTGTTTGACTGTGCGATCGCAACTTTTGATTCATGCAATAGCCTCAAGCTATCTAACCAATACGAATCGCAATATCAACCTTTCTTTGCTAATAAGCTACACGGTTCAGGCGTTGCCTGCGGACTAGAGCCGATCGGGACAAATACTCTAATTCCAAATTTTTTATCCAAGTTTTTTGTGCTTCTTGGTTTTGCCCCTCATGTTTTTAAGTTAACACCAACTCCGCCCATAAAAACACTTTGTTTACCAAACTTGACACTTTTTGATGTGATGAAATACTTCCCAAATCGATTATTAACAATTTGTAAAATTAGTAGGTCGCACAATGTGCAGTTTGCTAATAAAATCTCGACTTTGGGGATATCAGAAACCGGGTTTTTTTACAAAAATACGGCGTTACATCCAGAGTTATAGGTAAAAAACCCGGTTTCTTGAGTCTTGCTGCGTCCAAGACTCTACACCTTGCTGTCAACGCAGCAGAGCTTCCCAAGTTGCGCGACCGACAATGCCGTCTGCTGGCAATTGGTATTGTCGCTGAGCCGCCTTGACAGCAGCTTGAGTTTCCGGGCCAAACACGCCGTCAGCACTCACCCGCAAAAATCCCTTGGCCCGCAGCCGCTCTTGCAAATCTCTGACTGCCGGCCCCCGCATTCGTCTTCTTAAAACAGGAAAATTGGTTGGCTGCGCTTCGGGGCTAATCTCTGAGTTGTCGCCAGTTACAGGATCGTTGGCGATCGGGTTTTCGATCGCGCTCGGAGTCGCAGGAAACAGCCGATTCCAAGTATCTTGACCGACTATGGCGTCGGGAGGCAAGCCTGCTGCTTCCTGAAACTGAGACACAGCTCTAGCGGTGCTTTGTGAGAAAATCCCGTCTACAGAGCCAGTATAAAAGCCCAACAATTGAAGAGCAGCTTGGAGTTCGATCACTTCCGAGCCGCGGCTGCCCAATTTGATTGCGGGGCGGACGATCGCACCTGTTTGAGCGATCCGGCTGTTGCTGTTAACTTGTTCGGAGGTAGGTAGCTGTGCGACAGCAGGAGTAGGGGCGATCGAGCCTATTGCCAATAAACCGCACAAACTCCAGCCAAAGAGCAAACTCGGAACCTCGCGGGCGTCATTCCAGCTTGCTGTCAAGTTTTGGGACATTGGGAATTCGACCTCTGCAAAACTGGTAGCGATCGTACATCAAATCTGGAAAAAATTGGGAATTTCGGCAACGAGCAATCTACGGGATGTAACCGATGGATGTTAAGCCAATAAGTCAAGCGTGAAGTTCGGCAACGCATTGGCAAGGGAGAATTTAACGGATGGATGTTAAGCCAACAAGTCAAGCGTGAAGATTTTTCCCAATCTCCCCCTCTCCCCCTCTCCCAATCTCCCCCTCTCCCCATCTCCCCCTCTCCCCATCTTCCCCTCTCCCAATCTCCCCCTCTCCCAATCTCCCCCTCTCCCCCTCTCCCCCTCTCCCCCTCTCCCCTTCCCTTTCCTAAAAAAAATTTATAAATAATATCCTGAAAACCCCGCGACTTTAGTCCGGGGATGAAAGGGGCAAGGAGGCTTTAGCCTCCCAGTCTATTTTCTTAGATTTCAGGATGGCGCTGTAGAGTAAAGCTATGTAAATCTTTGTGAACCCTCAGAGTAAGGTTAAGCCAATGCTGCTAGCATAAGACTATCGTGATCAGGTCGAAGTCATGTTAGTTTTCGAGTTCAAAGCATACGGTAAAAAGCAGCAATTTGACGCTGTAAACGAAGCAATTAGAACGGTGCAGTTCATCCGAAACAAAGCATTGCGGTTTTGGATGGAAAACGAAAATGTCGATAAATACGCATTGAACAAGTATAGCGCTGTTTTAGCTAAGGAATGGACGTTTTGCGATGACTTGAATAGCATGGCTCGACAATCTAGCTCAGAAAGAGCGTGGTCGGCGATCTCCCGATTCTACGACAACTGTAAAAAGAAAGTCCCAGGAAAAAAAGGATTCCCGCAATTCCAGAAAGACAACCGATCCGTCGAGTACAAGACTACGGGATGGCGCTTGGCAGACGACCGAAAATCCATCACTTTTACCGACAAGCAAGGAATCGGGAAGCTCAAATTAAAAGGAACACGCGACTTACATTTCTATCAGCGTAGTCAAATTAAGCGAGTACGTTTGGTGAGACGGGCAGACGGATATTATGTCCAGTTTTGCATTCAAGTTAACCGTTCTGAAAAGACTGAAGTCACAGGTAACGCCATCGGGTTAGACGTAGGAATTAAAGAGTTCTACACAGACTCAAATGGGGTTGCAATTGAGAACCCGCGTTTCCTCCGCAAGGGAGAACGCAGGTTGAAAAAATCCCAAAGACGAGTCTCAAAGCGAGTCAAGGGTTCACAAAACAGAAAAAAAGCTAGAGCGATTCTAGGGAAGCGCCACCTCAAAATAAGTAGACAGCGTAAAGATTTTGCCGTGAAGTTAGCAAGATGCGTCATCCAGTCTAACGACTGTGTAGCCTACGAAGACTTGAGGATCAAAAATATGGTGAAGAATCACTCTTTAGCAAAATCGATTAACGACGCATCTTGGTATATGTTCCGAATTTGGTTGGAGTATTTCGGCAAAGTATTCGGAAGAATTACGATTGCCGTACCAGCTAACGGAACAAGTCAAGAATGCTCTAGCTGCGGAACAATTGTTAAGAAAAGTCTATCAACACGAACCCACGCTTGTCGGTGTGGATGCGTATTAGATCGTGACTGGAACGCAGCTAAAAACATCCTAAGTCGGGGATTAAGTACGACGGGGCACGTCGGAACTAGGATCTTAGATCCGAACGCTTGTGGAGAATTGACCGCTACCGATGTTGAAGTAATTCTGCATCGGCAAGTTGATTCTGCGAATC
Organism: Microcoleus sp. Z1_B2; assembly: GCF_036700325.1. Taxonomy (NCBI): domain Bacteria; kingdom Bacillati; phylum Cyanobacteriota; class Cyanophyceae; order Oscillatoriales; family Microcoleaceae; genus Microcoleus; species Microcoleus sp. Z1_B2. The sequence continues at coordinate 72,003 of NZ_JAUBOQ010000013.1, read as the reverse complement.
AAGAATCCCCTCGGCTTTAGCCAGGGGAGTGTCAACCCCTGAAATAGCTGCAATTGGCAAAAAAACTGCTAGATTGCCCTACAGAAAACATTGAACCGCGTTCATTGGGCCCCAGCAACACCATGTCCGAATTCAGAACCGCCAGCCAAATAGACATCGGCAACGTCAACATCGGGAACTTCCAAGTCGGCAGCATCAGCGGCACTAAATACAACGATTTTAACGCCAACGGCCTCCCAGATCCCGGAGAAGTCCCCATTCCCAACTGGCAAATCTACCTCGACCTCAACAACAACGGCCAGCTTGAGTTTAACGAACCTTCCACCCTCACAAACCCGCAAGGCAACTACATCTTCGCCAACCTGCCACCGGGCACTTACCAAGTTAGGGAAGTCCAGCAGCCGAACTTTCGCCAAACTACCCCAAATCCCGCACCCATCACAATTACCAGTGGCACAAACGCTGGCAATATCAATTTTGGCAACAACTTCAACGCAGGGACGATCGCAGGCACAAAATTCAACGACATCAACAACAACAGCAGCCGAGATCCTGGGGAACAAGGGCTAGCTAACTGGCAAATTTACCTCGACCTCAACCGCAACAACAGGCTAGACGGCGACGAACCTTTTACCTTTACAAACGTTGAAGGCAATTACGCTTTTGTCAATATTCCCGCAGATACATATTTGGTGAGAGAAGTCCAGCAACCGGGTTTTCTTCAAACCACGCCTGACCCCGGCCCGGTTAACGTTACTTCCAACGCCACTGTCAACAACATCAATTTTGGCAATGTCTTTTTTGTCGGCAGCATCAGCGGTGTCAAGTTCAACGACCTCAATGCCAACAGCGTCCGAGATGCGACAGACCCGCCTCTGACCAACTGGCAAATTTACCTCGACCTCAACGGCAACGGCAGCTTTGATCCGGGCGAACCCAACACCATCACCAACCCGCAAGGGAACTACACTTTTGCCAATGTTTCTCCCGGCAGATATTTGGTCAGGGAAATCCAGCAACCAGGATGGGTACAGACTACGCCAAATCCAGGCCCGATCGACATCACCGGCAATACCAACGCAGTCGGCGTCAATTTCGGCAACAATTTTCCCACCGGCAGCATCAGCGGCTTCAAGTTCAACGACCTCAACGCTAACGGTATCAACGAACCGACGGAACCGAGAGTTGCCAACTGGCCGATTTACGTTGATTTCAACAACAACGGCAGTTTAGATCCGGGCGAACCTTCGACTTTAACCAACCCCGAAGGTAATTTCTCTTTTATCAATTTGCCTCCAGGAACCTATGTCGTGAGGGAAGTCCCGCAGCCCGGTTTTCAACAAACCACGCCAAATCCGACTCCGATTAGCGTGGGCAACGGCACAAATGCCACTAATCTCAGCTTTGGCAATGTATTGGTGACTGGCACGATCAGCGGTGTGAAATTTAACGATTTTAACGCCAACGGCCGCCTAGATCCTGGGGAACCGCCGATCGCCAATACTCAAATTTACATCGACCTCAACAACAACAGCAGTTTAGATCCGGGTGAAGCGAGTACCTTAAGCGACCTTGAGGGCAATTACAGTTTCCGTAACGTTCCGGTAGGTAGTTATGTTGTCAGGGAAGTTCCGCCCCCCGGTTTTATTCAAACTACTCCGCCTGCGGTGGTTGTTGTCTCGGCAGAGATTCGGGCCAGCAGCATCGATTTGGTAACGGGAGAGGCTGAGGGTAGGGCGGCTAAATCCTGGAAGGGCGACCCGCTGACGGATGCCAACAGCTATACCGGACCCGAACCTGCAGGTAATATGAGGGCCGATAGCTTGCTTTTGAGCCAGGGTCATGATAGCGATCGAATTAGTAAATTTTTGAGTGATGGATTTTTTGCAAATTTAGGCAATATTCCTAACTTTGGGCAACAGAATTTAGGTTTGAATCATAATGCACAAATCGGTAAATTTGTCAATAGAAATGAATTAATTAATGGGGCGATCGCTCACTCGTTTGTGCAGATGGGCGCGAGAGATTTCTCGGTTATGTAGGGTGACACAAAAGTCGATCGCCCCACATCCCAAACCGCAGATAAAAATTAGGAAGAGGTTAAAGGGCGATCGCGTGATACCCTATTGTTGGCAACCTCCAACGCATAGCCAGAGTTCCGGGAAGCCCAAAGCTGGCTTGTATATGAGGAGCAAGATTCAGAGGTAGTATCATACCTGTTTTTAGGAATAATCAGACAATTCCCCAAGTGCGATCGCCCTCGTGGCCAGGTCGCTCAATTCACAGAGGTTCAGTGAATCTTAACGTTGTTCCAGCTCTAAACAGCAAGTGTCCACGGGCAGAAGAACTCAGGGCGCAAATCTTGAAGATATTGCGCTCAAATTGCCACAGCTATTCAAAACCTGATATAATCTCGTGCGACAAAGCTGGAGTAAGCCGGAGGTTAGATGAGGAACCTTTGAGCAACGTAGACGTATGTATGATTGAGTAGCGATCGTCAGTCGCTAGCAGCAGCTAACTGCTGATTGACAAAGTGATACAGTAGCCTGTAGCTTACGTAGATTTAGGTGTGAAGGAAAAGAAAATCATGGCAGAAGAAAGAATAGCTAGTCAGGTACTTCCTGTATTACCCCCAATAGTGCTACCGCCAACCATCAATTTTGGCAACGCTCCTGCGGGTATCCAGGGTACCAAGTTCAATGACCTCAACGGCAACGGCGTTCGAGAACCGGGCGAACCGGGACTGCGCGATGTCCAAATCTTTATTGACACCAATAACAACACCACTGTCGATCCAGGTGAACCCTCGACGCTGACAAACGCCAGCGGAAACTTCGTATTTCCAGGCTTGCTTCCAGGCACCTATACAGTCCGGGAAATCTCGCCACCCAGATTCACCCCGACAACTCCCAACCCAGTCGTCGTCACCCTCGCGGGAACTAATGCCACAGTGTTGTTCGGCAATGCTCCCATCGAGGGCGGTCAGATTATTGGCTGCAAATACCTCGACGTAGACAACGACGGCTTTCGAGACGGGAGTGAACCCCCGATGGAAAACGTCAGAATCTATATCGATGCCAACAACAACGGTCAGCTAGATGCAGGGGAACGCACTACCTTAACCGATAGAAACGGCGAGTTCCGATTCACTGATTTGCCGGCTGGGCAGTACCGGATTCGGGAAGAGCGCGCCAACGGGCCGGGCACTGAACCGTTAGAAAGAGATTTTCCCCAAAGCACCCCCCCCGGTAGCACCCCCCTGCTTGACGTGAACCTCGGCCCTGGCGAAATCTGGGCCTGCGCTCAAGTAGGCAACACTCCCCTGTACGAAATCCCGATCTTCAAATTCCGGGACGACAATGCCAACGGCATACAAGATGGAGGCGAAGTTCCCCTCTCAGGCATCCCGTTCATCCTCGATTTGAACCGGAACGGCAGGACAGACGCGGGCGAACCGCAGGTGTTCACTGGCCCTGATGGTAGGGCTACCTTCAGAGATTTGAAAGCTGGCAGTTACTCGGTATTGGAAACCTTTGAAACATTCATACCCAACCAGCCGCCAATTAACACTACCCAGAACCCGGTAGAAGTTACAGCCCCAGGCGCCCTATCGCGGCAGCAGGGAACACTGCCTTTCATAGTCGCAGATGATAGTGTTCCAGGCGGCCAGCGGATCGTTGCGGCGAACTTCCCGCCCCCCTTCCCGCCGGTCAACCCCGAACCCGCAGTCTTCTTCACCCCGATTTTGGTAAATCCAGGTAGCGGTGCTGTCGGGAATACGCGCCCTAACATCACGGTCTTCAAATACAACGATCAGAACGCTAATGGTCGTTACGAACCGGCCAACACTCTACAGGAAGTGGGCATTCCCGGCATCACGGTGTACCTTGACGCCAACGACAACGGCGCCCTCGACACAGGGGAACAGTCGCTAGTAACTGATGCCAACGGGCGCGGTGCTTTCACCAACCTGGAACCGGGCAATTATGTGGTTCGGGAAGTGCCGCAAGCTGGTTTTAGTCCAACTACTCCGGATCGGGTGCAGTTCAACCTCAGCACTCAAGATGCCAACGTCGTCTTTGGCAACACCCCCAACAGCCGCATCACTGGGTGCAAATTCCAAGACTTGAACGGCAACGGCTACCGAGACGGCTTTGAAACGCCGATCGCAGGAGTCACAATCTTCCTCGACACCAACGGTAACGACGCCCTTGATGACGGAGAAGCAAGTACCGTCAGCGATCAGTTCGGTCGCTGGGAGTTTGGCAATTTGACCCCCGGTATTTACCGAGTCCGGGAAGTGGTTCCTTCCAATTCTTTCCAAACTACTCAACCACTGGACATCGTTCTGGGGGCCAACCAAACGTTTACTTGTGCTTTGGTGGGCAACGGCCAGTTCTTTAACTTGATAGTTCCCAAATTCCGGGACGACAACCGCAACGGCGTGCAAGATCAGGGTGAGCCTCCTTTGGAGGGCATCCCATTCACTTTGGATTTGAACCGGAACGGCCGCTACGATGCTGCTACCGAGCCTCTGGTAAGGAGTGATGCGACTGGTACTGCCCTGTTCACCAATTTAGCTCCGGGCAACTACTCGGTATTGGAAGTTTTCAACGATCCGAATGTTCCCAACCAGTTCCCGATTCCGACAGGGCCTAACCCTGTTACGTTCTCTGTGCCGGGGCCAAATACTTTTGTAACGCCGATCGTGCCGGCGCCAGTACCGACGGAACAAGGAATAGCTATTCGGAGCATCGATCCGCTGACTGGCGACACGGGTGTGATTGATACTCCAGATAGTCTGACTAACGTCAGTGGCTCAGTCGCTCCACAAGTCAGCTTTGACAACTCGATCGTACTTGAGAATGCTGGTGCGGCTAATATTATTGGCAAGAAGTTGGAAGAGGGGGCACAGGCTGCGATCCTACCGTTTTTAGCAGCTCAGCGTGATGAATCATTGTTCGTCGGTGCTCCTGAGCCTACGAATTTGCTGTTTTAATCTTAAGTTAGGTTTCTAGTTCGAGACTCAGCAATTAGCAACTAGCTTCTTTAAAAAGCACGTCAAATGATGTTTTGACGTGCTTTTTGCTGTTTTGACAATAATTAGAGGCTCGCGGGGCGGGTTTATCGATTTCTTTAATTACCGGAAATATTTTTCGTGAAACCCGCCTCTACAACAAATATATCCCGATGCTCGTAGGGGCGCGTTTTACCGACAATCTTTGAGGAAAACTCACAATTTATATAAACCAGCCCGCCACAATCATGGGATCGGCTGACGGGTTTATTTATCTCTTTAATTACTGTCTTTAGTCGTAGAGCGCGATCAGCAAAAAGAGCGATTCCCTAGTGACAGAAAACCTTTATTTATAGAGGTAGAACTTAGAGGAATTTTTTATGCCAACCGAACAGAAGATTAATCCGGCTCAACATCAAGAACAGCAACCCGGTATTGAATCCGAGATGACTCCACAACCTCAATCCTTCGCGGAGGGATATCGTGGTAGCGACAAATTGCGCGACAAAGTAGCCTTAATTACCGGCGGAGACAGTGGGATCGGGCGCGCCGTGGCGATCGCCTTTGCCAAGGAAGGCGCTAACGTGGTCATCAGCTATCTTAACGAAGATGATGATGCTAAAAAGACCAAAGAGGCGATCGAACAACAAGGCCAGCGCTGTATGGCGATCGCCGGCGACATCGGCGATGAAAGCGTCTGCCAAAACCTTGTAGAACAAACAGTTAAAGAATTTGGCCATCTCGACATCCTCGTCAACAACGCCGCCGAACAGCATCCCCAAGAAAGCATCGAAAACATCACCGCCGAACAATTAGAGCGCACCTTCCGCACCAACATTTTCTCGATGTTTTATCTCACCAAAGCCGCTCTCAAACACCTCAAAGAAGGAAGTGCAATTATCAACACTACCTCTGTCACCGCTTACAAAGGCAATCAACAATTGTTAGATTACTCCTCCACCAAAGGAGCAATTGTTGCCTTTACTCGCTCCTTGTCTCAAAGTTTAGCTGAGAAAGGAATTCGCGTCAACGGAGTCGCCCCCGGCCCGATTTGGACGCCTCTAATTCCTGCAACTTTCCCTGAAGAAAAAGTGGAAAAATTTGGTGCAGACACGGCATTGGGACGCGCCGGTCAACCCGATGAAGTTGCCCCCAGCTACGTGTTTTTAGCTTCAAAAGATTCGTCTTACATGACTGGTCAAATTTTGCATCCCAACGGCGGTTCTGTGATTAATGGCTAGAAATAATAGATACCCGTAGGGACACTCCAAGAGCCCATTAGTGTCAACTTAACGTCAAACCCTTTCAGAGACTGCTGTTTGACTATTAAGCCTAGATCCCCCCTAGCCCCCCTTAAGAAGGGGGGGACAAGAGTGCAGTCAAAGTCAACCCCTACTCCCCTTCTTAAGGGGGATTTAGGGGGATCTAGACTTGGCATAAAACCCATATTTCTCAAGGGTTTTAGTCTTAAGTTGACACCAATGGGCACGGCGCCGTGTCCCTACTGTATCTACTTCATAAACCTGCGATACGCTGTATATTGAACATTTGTGATTTTAGATATTAGATAAAACAGTAATCCCGCCACGTTGGTAGCGGGATTGATAGGTTGCAGTTTAGCTAGTTTTTAGCTCAGCTAGAGCTACAATTAGCTCGCTGCTAAATTATTTCAGGTTAGCCATTTCTTGCTGCATTGTGCTTTTGGCTGCTTTGAATTGAGTAGCCATTTGTTCCATTTGCGCTTCGCTCAAGTTGCGGCGAATTTGAGCGAACATATCGCTTTCTTCTTCTTTAACGTGCTCCTGAACTGCTGTTTGGAGCTGTTTGATTTGGGCTTTGAAATCAGAAGAACTGGGGTTCATTGACTTAATCTTGGCGAGCATTTGCTTCATTTCTGCTTGCTCGTTGTACAGTTCTTGAGTGTTGCTGTAGTAGCTGCGAATTGCTGGGTAAACAATTTGTTCTTCTGCTTCTGCGTGGACGCTTAAATCTTTGTACAACTGACCGAAGAATTCTTGCAGTTTTTTCGGATCGTCGGTGCTTGCGATTTCCATAAAGAGGGTATCGGCTTTCCGGTGATCCATGGTGAGGATTTCGGTGATGTTCATCTCATCTTTGCTGCGGGTAACTGCACCGCCGATGATGCCGGTCATGGCGGCCATTGCATCTTGCACGCGAGCCCAAACGCCTTGGTCGGGGTCTTTGCCGGTCAGTTCGCGCACGCCTAAAATTTCGAGAACTCCTTTGAGTTGTTCTTGGTGAGCGCGGTTCTCAAAGTTAACTGTATTGAGCGGGGTAATGGCAGCTTCGATGTCGGCGCCGACTACTTGAGCGGCTTTGTGAATTAATAAGCCAGCCATGGTTTGTTTGTGTTTGAGCAGTTCGTGCTGAGCGACTTTTTCAAACATGGTCAGTTCAGAACCTTTCATGAGTTTCTGAACTTCTTCAATCATTTTTGTGCTGGTTTCTTTGGGCTCGGCTTGAATTCCGTATTGAACGATTACGGTTTCTAATACACCCAAGTTTTTGCGATCGTCTTCGAGCATATCCCGGAAGCGCTGGGCTAGTTCGGAGTCGTTACAGGAATTGATGAATAATTGCTCGTTGGCGATCAACAGGTTTTGCAGCGCTTTCATGTCTGCTAATTTAGTTGCGATCGCTTGGCGCTTGGTATCTTCTAAGGTAGCTACCATCTGTCGTTTCTCCTCTCAATGTCTTTAGTGTTCTTACATCTCTTAATTTATTGAAATATTCTGATAACATCCTCTTTCTCCCGACTGATTCATTAATATCCCGCGCAACCTATTGACTTTTGAGCAAAAAAATGGTAATTAATTAAGGCTAAGGTCGTTTTAAAAAAAATCTAAAATTACCCTTAATAACAACTGACAAGGGCCAACTGACAAGGGCCAACTGACAAGGGCCCAGTGACAACTGACTTTTGTATCAATTAATCCCGATCGCATAGCTGGAAGGCGCTACCATAGTTGCAGCCGAAGTTAACTAAAGTTTAAGAATAACTAGCTTGTCTCAACTGCTCACTGCTTTAGAGTTCCCAGCCAATGTCTGGAAGCTGAATAATGGGTTAACGGTCATTCACCAGCGGATTTCGGCCACACCGGTGGTCGCGCTAGACGTGTGGGTGAGGGCTGGCGCTACGCTGGAGCCGGATTCTTGGTCTGGAATGGCTCATTTTCTAGAACACATGATATTTAAAGGGACGGATTCGATCGCCCCTGGAGAATTTGACCAGGTAATCGAAAATCGCGGCGGTGTCGCCAATGCAGCTACAAGTCACGACTACGCCCATTTTTTCGTCAACGCTGCGGCCGATTATTTAGCAGAAACAGCGCAGCCGCTGGCAGAATTGCTACTGCGCGCTTCGATTCCCGATCAGGAATTCGATCGCGAGCGAGATGTGGTGCTAGAAGAAATCCGTCAAGCTCAAGACAATCCCGATTGGCTGGGTTTCCAAGCCATGATGGAAACAGTTTACCAGCGTCATCCCTACAGGCGATCGGTATTGGGCACGGAAGAGTTGCTGATGTCGCGAACTCCCCACGAAATGCGCTGTTTCCATCGATCGCACTATCAGCCGGAAAATATGACTGTGGTGGTAGTCGGGGGAATTGATGAAGAACAGGCTAGGGATGTCACGGGGAAAGCATTCGAGCAGTTTTCCGAGCGGTGGGATTGTCCCAAATTAACCGCAGAAGCGGAACCGCCACTGATAGAAATTCGCCGTCAGGAACTCTGTCTCCCCCGATTGGAACAAGCGCGGCTGATGATGGCCTGGACGGGGCCGGGAGTTGAACAGTTGCAAAGTGCTTGCGGCTTGGATTTGCTGTCGGTGTTGCTCGCAGACGGGCGGACTTCGCGTTTAGTCAGGGAACTGCGGGAAGAATTACAATTGGTAGAGGCGATCGACAGCACTTTCTCGTTGCAACGGGAATCGAGTTTATTTACTATCAGTGCAGTCTTGGAGGCGAAGGATATCGAACAGGTGGAATCTCGGATTTGCGATCGGCTTTGGGAATTGCAGTCTGAGCCGGTTTCCGAGGTAGAATTGCTTCGCTGTAAGCGTTTGCTGTGCAACGATTTTGCTTTCTCGCTCGAAACGCCGGGACAGTTAGCAGGTCTTTACGGATATTACAATACGATCGCCAGTGCCGAATTAGCGCTTAGCTATCCCACCAGGATTAAAGCATTTGGGCCATTAGACCTTCAGCGCCTAGCTCAACAATATCTCTCTCCCCGCCGCTACACGGCTGTGGTGCTAAAACCAATCTAATTGGTAAACGGGTAAAAATACATATATTTTTGGTACCGGAGAGATGTTCGGCATTTGTCCGGGGTTCTTTGTGCTTGTGGCGCACCCTAGGGGATAGAGGTTCGGCGTTTGTCCAGGGTTCTTTGTGCTTGTGGCACACCTTACAGGATAGATGTTGTTACATTTAGAGGTTGTGCGTCAGGCCCTGCCCGGTATGACATCATACAAGATGCAAATGGAAAATAGAAAAATGGCAATCAAGTAATTACCAATTACCCATTACCAATTACCCCTTACCCATTTTCAATTACCAATACTTCAGCTACTCTCAGTACAAGTTCCCAACTAAATTAACCATGAAAAATGAAATCCAGCGCACGGTTTTAGACAACGGTATTGTTGTCTTAGCAGCAGAAAATCCAGCAGCAGATATTATTGCAGCTAGGATATTCCTGCGGGCCGGCAGTCGCTACGTGCAGCCGGAACAAGCAGGATTGTGTCACTTGCTGTCGGCGGTAATGACTAAGGGAACCGATCGACTGTCTTCGCTGGAAATTGCCGAGCGTGTAGAATCGGTGGGAGCGAGGTTGAGTGCCGACTCTACTACAGACTATTTTTTAGTGAGTTTGAAGACGGTTTCTGCGGATTTTGAGGAGATTTTGGAGTTGGCGGCGCAATTGACGCGATCGCCGAATTTCCCGGAAGCTGAAGTCGAACTTGAACGCCGTATTGCCATATCAGCAATTCGATCGCAACAAGAACAGCCATTTGCGATCGCCTTCGAGCAATTGCGGCACGCGATGTACCAAGAACACCCCTATGCTTTCTCTCCCTTGGGCACGGAAGCTACTATGTCAAAGCTCACCAGAAACGAGCTCGAACAGTTCCACAAAACCTATTTCCGTCCCGATAATGTAGTTATTTCGGTAGCCGGCAGAATATCGACCGAAGATGCGATCGCCCTAATCGATCGAACTTTTGGGGACTGGAAAGCGCCTTTAACACCCCTGCCAACTTTAAGCGTCCCCCCCCTGTCACCCTCCCCTCAATCGGTCGTTACCGCGCAAGATACGCAGCAATCAGTGATTATGCTGGGCTACCTCGCACCCTCTGTCAAAAATCCCGACTACGCAGCGATTAAATTGCTGAATACTTATTTGGGTAACGGTTTGTCGAGCCGATTGTTTGTGGAATTGCGGGAAAAGCGGGGCTTGGCTTACGACGTTTCTGCGCTGTACGCGACGCGCTTGGACACGGCTCAGTTTGTCGTGTACATGGGTACGGCGCCGGAAAATACAACTACGGCTTTTGAAGGATTGCGTACAGAAGTCGATCGACTCGCCAACATCGAACTAAGCGAGGAAGAATTGCAAGCTTGCAAGAATAAAATGCTCGGTCAATATGCTTTAGGAAAACAAACTAATTCGCAAATTGCCCAAGTTTTAGGTTGGTACGAAATTTTGGGATTGGGAATTAAATTTGACCAGCAGTTTCAAGAAGAAATTGCACAGGTGACAGCTTCACAAGCGCGGGATGCTGCTAAGAAATATTTTGTAGAACCGTATATTTCTTTGGTGGGCCCGGAGGCGGCGATTACAGAGTTGGGTGTAGTGGCTGTTTGTTAAGTAGGAAATTGGCGATCGAACTTTTCAAAAGTTCGATCGATGCGATCGCTATTTCTAGGAATGTAAAATGAATGTTTCGCGTTGGGGCGTAAGAGATGAAAATGGGGCATAGGGCATAGGGCATAGGGTAATGGGGCATCGGTAACGGTTTGATCCGTCACACATCGCGTATTCAATCTGATAGACATCTCCCATAATTCTTGTGGAACAGGCAGGATGCCTGTTCAAAACAGGCTTTTTAGGAGATGTCTGATATACTAAAAGAATTGATTGGGCTAAGTTGAGCTATGACCATTGCGATCGACCAACCAATACAACAGAAGCCACTCAGCTTTGACGAGTTTATCGCCCGTTATGGTGGCGATAACCGCTATGAACTGATCGATGGAGAAGTATTCGACTTGGAAGCAACAGGCCCTCATGAGGAGGTTGCAGCCTTCATTACCACAAAAATCTGTGTCCAGATCGATGGAACAGGCTTACCTTGGTTTGTCCTTCAGCGGGGACTATTGCGCCCTTCAAATATTGGTATGACAGCATTTCGACCTGATGTTGCAGTTGTCGATCGAGATGAACTTACCAAAGAACTGTTTTGGTCTGACGAGTCGATCCTGACACTGGGTAGTTCGATTAAATTTGTGGCAGAAGTTGTTAGTAGCAACTGGCAAAATGATTATTCCCGTAAGGTCGAAGACTACGCAGTTTTAGGTATTCCTGAATATTGGATTGCAGACTACGCAGGATTAGGTGGTACTCAACACATTGGGAAGCCCAAACAACCCACCCTCTCTATCTGCACTTTAGTGAATGGGGAATATCAAATTCAGCAGATTCGGGGCAATCAGACCATCGTCTCTCTAACTTTCCCAGATTTAAAACTGACTGCTGAACAGGTGTTGATGGCTGGCAGGTAAAATCACTACAACACGTAGGATATATTAGGATATATTCTTCAGATAAAAATAGGTTTAGCCACAAGGTTTCAGTAGACCGTTCGCGATCAATCTAATTCCTTTGCAACGTAGGGTTATGCTGAGTGCTGAGTTTTATTATTCTCTATATATTGGCGTAAAACGTTATTAATTAAAGTTTTATACTGTGAGTCTTGAGCCTCACACCACTGCTTCACATCTGGATCGAGCGGAACTAAGGATCGCGAATTAAATAACTTACAATTTTAATTGTTATTGTGGGATGGGCTCTTATAGCCCGTCCAAAAAAGACGGGCGGGACGCCCATCCCACTTTCAAGAGTGGAAGTTATTTAATTCTCATTCCTTATTATCCGAAGATACCTGCGCTACAACCGAAAAAACCTAGTGAGACTTCAATTGAACCTTTTGTGTTCCCGATCGGTCTAAATTCAAGACAGACCCATCAGGTCTAATTTATATGTACTTAGTAAAGCACTTTCAGATAAAAAAAGAGCTGACTCCCTGGCTTAGCGGACTCCTCGCCGCTTCCCTGCTGGCAGGAGTCGGCTACACAGCTTACAGCCAACTCACAGTCAAATCCAGCCGCGAAACCAGGCGCCAGGAAAAAACCGTTGCTGTCGAAAGGGTGAACCTGCCGATTACAATTTCGGCAAACGGCACAATTGTGCCCGAACGTTCCGTTAACGTCAGCCCCAAAACTTCAGGAATGCTCAAAAGTTTGCTTGTCAAGGAAGGAGATAGGGTTGAACAAGGGCAGATTCTCGCCTACATGGACGACTCCAACCTTCAGGGGCAACTTACCCAAACTCGCGGACAACTCGCAGCCGCAGAAGCAAACCTGGAAAAATTGGTCAACGGCACTCGAACCCAGGACATTGCCGTGGCTAAGGCAGTGTTAGCAGAACAACAAGCAAGTCTGGAAAAATTGCTCAACGGCAATCGAAGCCAGGATATTGCCGTAGCTGAGGCAGCGTTAGCTGAACAACAAGCAAGTCTGGAAAAATTGCTCAACGGCAATCGAAGCCAGGATATTGCCGTAGCTGAGGCAGCGTTAGC
>NZ_JAUBOQ010000013.1:0-59001 GCF_036700325.1 Microcoleus sp. Z1_B2 | reverse complement strand
TGAACAACAGGCAAATTTACAAAAATTGCTTAAGGGCAATCGCCCTGAAGACATCGCCCAAGCAGTCGCCCAACTCAGAGATGCCGAATACGCCAAAAACCAAGCAGAGGAAGACTTTCAGAGAAATCAGGAACTCTACAATGCCGGAGCCATTGCTTTGCAAATTGTCAACAACTCCCGCACCGCGCGCGATCGAGCTCAAACGCAAGTCAGACAAGCCGAACAAGCTGTAGCTTTGCTGCAAGCGGGTGCTCGCCCCGAAGAAATCGCTTCAGCGCGGGCTGCTGTCGAGCAAAAACGGCAAGCTTTGACCCTAGCCCGATCGGGCTCACGCCCGGAAGACATCGCTGCGGGGCGGGCCGCTGTGGAGCAAAAACGGCAAGCTTTGGCCCTAGCGCGATCGGGCGCACGCCCGGAAGACATCGCTGCGGGGCAAGCCGCCGTCGAGCAAAAACAGCAAGCTTTGGCCCTGCTAGAAGCTGGTTCCCGCCCCGAAGACATCGCCCAAGCCCGCGCCCAAGTTCTCGCCGCTAGAGGCAGCCTGCAAAGCGTTCAAGCGCTGATCGACGACACTGTGCTACGGGCTCCTTTCACCGGCACTGTCACCCGCAAGTACGCAGATCCGGGCGCTTTTGTGACTCCCACGACGGCAGGTAGTGCGGTTTCTTCGGCGACTTCTTCTTCGATTTTGTCCTTAGCTTCAAAAAATCAATTAGTAGCAAACGTAGCAGAAACTAATATTGCTCAGATTCAGATCGGCCAGGCTGCGTCTATTCAAGCCGATGCTTTTGCGGGAAAGACTTTTGCAGGTAAAATCACTCAAATTTCGCCTCAGTCGATCGTGCAGCAAAATGTGACAAGTTTTGAGGTAAAAGCGGCAATTATTAATGATGATAAACAAATGCTGCGATCGGGCATGAATGTGAATGTTGAGTTTAAGGCTGGTGAACTCAAAAATGTTTTGGTAGTTCCGACTGCGGCAATTGTCCGCCAACAAAGGGAAACGGGGGTTTATGTTCCCGGTGGAGAAGATGGTAAACCTGCTTTTATGCCGATTAAGACTGGTATGACGGTGGATGACAAGACGGAAGTGCGATCGGGTTTGAAAGGAAATGAAAAAGTGCTGCTTAGTTTACCCCCCGGATTGCGGCCTCGATCCCAAAATCCATCGTCGGGTGGAATTCCAGGTTTGCAACCGGGTGGGGGAAGGCGCTTGCGTTAGTAGTCAGTCCGCGCAGTAGGGGCTAGTTGGTTCGTCGCAGAGTCCGCTAGTTCGTCGCAGAGTCCGCCAGGGATTGAAATCCCTGTCTCATAGCGAAAGTCCTCTGAAAGAGGACTGAAGAGTTAGTTGATGTAGATCGGTTTTAGACGAATTTTCAGTCGGTTTCAACCGACTTTAGCTATGAGACGGGGGTTTCAACCCCCGGCGGATCGTGCCACAAATCATATCGTTTCCGGCTGCATCATCAGACGAATTTTCAGTCGGTTTCAACCGACTTTAACTATGAGACGGGGGTTTCAATCCCCGGCGGTTTGTGCCATAAATCATATGGTTTCCGGTTGCATCGTCAGGTGATAAATTAGGGGCCAATTTAGGCAGAATCCTTAGAAGTTGCCACCAAATAACAAATAACTAATAACTAATAACATGAAATTACAGACTCGCCCCCGCACCAACAAAATCTCTAACGTTCAAATCGCGTTGATGGCGACAGAGGCGCTGTGGAATAATAAGTTGCGTACCAGTTTAACTATGCTGGGGGTAATTATTGGGATATCTTCGGTAATTGCTATTACTTCGGTGGGACAGGGAGTACAAAAATCAACTGAAGAACAGTTAAAGGCTTTGGGTACAAATGTGCTGTTGGTTTTATCCGGCGCTTCGCGATCGGGCGGTGTCAGTCAGGGAAGCGGTTCTGCTACTACCCTGACTTGGGATGACGCTAGGGCGATCGGCAAACAAGCTCCTGCTGTTAAGGCGATTTCGGCTTATTTGCAGCGCCAAGTGCAAGTCGTTTATGGCGGACAAAATTCATTTACTTCGATTTTGGGAACGGATTTAAACTATCCAGATGTGAAGAACATTCAACCCCAAGAAGGACGGTTTTTTAACGAGGATGAATTGAATGCTGCTGAGCCAGTAGTTGTCCTCGGTTCTAAGGTGCGGGACGAACTTTTTGGAGCCGGAGTTAATGCGCTATCCTCTGATATTCGCATTCAGGGAAACCGCTACAAGGTCATTGGAGTGATGGAAAGCAAGGGGTCTGTAGGGGGAACCGATCAGGACGATCGAGTGTATATTCCTCTCAAAAATATGTCTTCGCGAATTGTGGGGAGAAATTCTTTAGCGGGGATTGCAATATCGGGTTTTTGGTTGGAAACTGCCGACGAAGCGGATTTGGCGGATGCTCAATTTCAAGTGGAAAATATCATGCGCTTGCGCCACAATATTTATCCGCCACAACCGGATGATTTTAGAGTTGTAAATCAAGCTGAGATAGTTAATACTTTCAGCAATGTGATAGGTTTATTTACGGTGATGGTGGGTTCGATCGCCGGAATTTCTTTGGTGGTTGGCGGCATCGGTATTGCTAATATTATGTTGGTGTCTGTTGTGGAACGGACTAAGGAAATCGGGATTCGCAAAGCCGTAGGCGCTACTAATGCAGCAATTCTCATTCAATTTATGGCGGAATCTATTTTAGTTTCCACGGTGGGGGGAACGGCGGGTATTGGGTTGGGAGTTGCGATCGCCTTTGGGGCCTCGACAGCATTCAAATTTCCGTTTGTGGTTTCTGTATGGTCGATCGCGGCTGGTTTTGGGCTATCCTTTACTGTAGGCTTATTGGCTGGAGTGTTACCGGCTCGGAATGCGGCTCGCTTAGATCCGATCGCAGCTTTGCGGAATGATTGAACTTAGTGAGGTTCGCTCCAGTGAAATTGAACACTCTTGGACGCACGAGTGCTCTGAAACCGGGTTTGATGGACGATCGGACTTCGTTGTCGGCCACAGATTCGCTAACGAGACTTAGACAAAAGTCACGTCCAAAATGGCTGCAAACAGCGACAGGTAAAGGGTTTGAGGTTGAATTGGGTACAGTCCAGAACTGGCAAGGGTTTGGGATCTGACCAAAAATTTCTTCATGTGGTACCCGCCACGTGATTTATCTCGCGCAAATCAATCCCAAATCGAAAATCGAAAATCACTTATTGCCCCCGCATTTATCTCGCGCAAGTAAATCTAAAATCTAAAATCTAAAATCTAAAATCTAAAATCGATTGACGGAGCCGAAAACTCTTTCCCTTACCTAGAGTGCGTTTCAGCTAGTTTAGGGGCTAGAAAATTTCTAAGTCCCATTAGAAATAATATACGCCAATTCAAATATAATAACAAAAACCCCTTATCCAACACGCAATTTCCATGTTAGAAGCATTGGTATTGGCAACAGTATTTTGCGGATTTTTTGGTATCATCTTTAAAAAGAACCTGCTCATGAAAATCGTCTGTATGGATGTCATGAGTACAGGGGTTATCGCCTATTACGTGGTGGTGGCATCGCGAGAAGGCTTGCTGACACCAATTATTTCAAAGGGGAAAAATGTTGTCGCTTACGCCGATCCGGTTCCCCAGGCGGTGATCTTAACGGCGATCGTGATCGGCTTTTCGATTCAGGCTTTAATGCTGGTAAGTGTGATGAAGCTGGCACGAGATAATCCGACATTAGAAAGTAACGAAATCGAGATGAATAATACCCCATGAATACCCTGACGCTAGCCTGGATTGGACTCCCGTTTTTTGTCGGGTTTAGTATTTATTTGATTCCGAAGTTTGCCAAGTATCTGGCAATATTCGGAGCGCTCGCGTCCGCTGCCTATGCGTTCCAGCTTTTTGCTATGCCGTCAGCGGTGACGCTGCAGTTACTGGATAATTTCAGTGTCACGTTGTTAGTCGATCGCTTGAGCGGCTATTTCATCTTAACCAATGCCTTAGTCACGGCAGCGGTGATTATCTACTGTTGGCCCACAGAGAAGACGGCATTTTTTTATGCACAAATTCTGATGGTACACGGCAGCCTGAATGCGGCCTTTGCCTCTAGTGACTTTATCAGTTTATATGTGGGGTTAGAGGTCAGCGGGATTGCGGCGTTTCTCTTGATTGCCTATCCTCGCACGGATCGATCGATTTGGGTAGCTTTGCGCTATCTATTTATTAGCAACACGGCAATGCTGTTTTATCTAGTCGGTGCCGTGCTGGTTTATAAGGCAAGTAATTCGTTTAGTTTTGCCGGCTTGGGTGCAGCGCCCCCAGAGGCGACAGCTCTGATCTTTATGGCACTCTTGGTTAAGGGAGGTGTGTTTGTATCGGGGCTATGGCTACCGCTAACTCACTCGGAATCAGAAACGCCAGTGTCGGCTTTGCTGTCAGGGATTGTGGTTAAAGCGGGGGTATATCCCCTCGTGCGGTGCGCGCTGATGGTGGAGGAGGTGGCACCCATCGTCCAAATTTTCGGAGTGGGGGCGGCGTTGATGGGCGTCTTCTATGGCCTCTTTGAAAAGGATACCAAGCGGCTGCTGGCGTTCAGCACGGTTTCGCAGTTAGGTTGGATTCTCGTAGCCCCGGAAGCGGCAGGCTTTTATGCCCTCGCCCACGGCTTGGTCAAATCGGCGCTATTCCTGATTGCGGGCTCTTTACCCAGCCGCGACTTTAAGGTATTGCGACAAAAGCAGATTAATACTAAGCTCTGGATTGCCTTAGTCGTGGGTAGCCTTTCGATCTCAGGCTTTCCTTTTTTGGTTGGCTTTGGGGCAAAGATGTTGACTTTGAAGAATTTGACACCCCCTTATGCGATCGCCATGAATGTGGCAGCAGTAGGAACTGCTATCCTATTTGCTAAATTCATCTTTCTGCCCCGTGGTGGAGAAGCAAAATCAAAACCCGGTTTTTGGCCTGCAGTGTTGCTGTTGCTAGGTGGGCTGATTGCAGCCAATGCTTTTGATGTTCAGGCTTATACGCTGGAAAATATGCTTAAGGCGATAGCCATCATCGGTGTTGGTTGGTTAGCCTATTTTCTAATTTTTCAACGCACGGCAATCAAACTGCCACGTATGCTTGAACAATTCGATCATTTGGTCGGTTTTATGAGCTTGATTTCGCTCCTACTATTCTGGATGGCATTACCACAATGATTGGACAGCTAATATTAAGACTGACGATCTGGTTTCTACTTACTGCCGATTTTAGTTTGGCAAATATTGCGATCGGCTTCATCATTGCTTTCCTGTTGCCGCGCAGCTACACACCCCCGGAACCTTTGAGGGAATGGTTGGGGGTGTTTGGTAAAATCTTCATGGCGATTCCGATAGCTTATATAGAAGCTTTTGAACTCATCTTCCGTCCCCACAGACACGAAGATGTGATCATGGAAAAAGTGCCAAACCATCGATCGCCCTTGCTGATATTCCTAGATGTCTTCGTGATCACTTTTACTCCCAAGACGATTGTTGTGAAATATCACGAAGAGGGTTTTTACGAAGTACACCGAGTGCGGCGGACTTCGAGTAATTAGCTGAAGTTTTTTCGGAATTATTTAACCGCAGAGAACTCAGAGAAGGCAGAGAAGGGAGAAATAAATAAGTAGAACGGCGATAAAATAGGTAAGTATGTCCGCAGTTAGTAAAAGTGCTCTATCGCAGGGGTTACGATACTTTACATTTTCTGACATATCCGAGTTTATTTACACGCTCGATATTGGATAATTCTCAAGAATCTGTAGGGGCGGGTTCACCAATAGCTTTAAAGATTGCAGACAGGTTAAATAAACCCGCCCCGACCCGCGAAACAGCCCGTCAAGAACAGGCAGGAACCCTGTTCCACAATGATGGCAGAGGTCTATTAACTTGCACTATTCTCAAGAGTTTCTTGTGGGGTGTAAGGGGTTGGGGACGCGAGCCCGCCCCAATATTAAGTAAGAAAAATCAGGAGTACACACAATTGAACAACTTGAACAACTTGATTCTAATTGCGATGATTTTGGCTCTGCTCATACCCATGTATGAGGTATGGAAAGATCATGATATCTGGCAAACAATGTTGGCGTTTGCCAGTATCTCGACGAAAACGGCAATCATCGCTCTCGTCATATCCGTCTGGCGCGATGATTGGATGATCGGTGTGGTGGCGGCGATTATCCTCAGTGTGGGTGAAGCTGGATTGATGTTGTTGGCACATATAATCAAACGTATCAGTGAACCATGATCGTAATAGATGTATTGAGCTATACCTGCATCGGTATAGGGATTTTTTTCTGGTTTTGGGGTACTTCTTACCTACTTGGGAAGCGATCGGTTTTGTATAAACTGCACAGTCTTTCGGTAGCAGACACGCTTGGGTCAATGTTGATCGTCGTCGGATTGCTGCTGCAAATACCCAGTAAATGGCCCCTGCTGATTCTGGCGATCATTTGCTTAGCAACCTGGAACACAATGCTGGGATATGTGTTGGCCCATTGTTCCAAAACAGGGAGTAACTATGAACGATAATAGCTACATTTATGTCCTCGTCGCTCTGCTACCCTTAGCTGCTGGTATGGTGGTATTTCAGGTCAATCCATACCACGCATTGCTACTGCGGGGGGTATTGGGAGCGATCGCCGCCTTGGTGTATACAATTTTAGGCGCGGGGGATGTGGGCTTGACCGAAGCCTTGATGGGTACTCTACTCGCGATTACACTTTATGCAGTGACGGTGCGTTCATCCTTCGTGCTGCGTCTGGGTGTAATCGAAGAGGGGACAGAGGGCGATGCTATACCAAACGACAAAACCGCAGGTGATTTTAAGCAACTGATAGATGACATCCGCACAGTTTTTCAGAAACGCCATATGCGCCTGGAACTCGTTCCCTATGCAACTACACAGGCATTGCAGCGGGGGCTGAGGGAAAAAGAAGTTCATGCAGCTTGTACGCCAGAAGATCAACTAGAACACAGCGGCGAAGGGCAACTTTATAACACCGCAATCAGAGTTCGGCGTGTCTACGACATCATGCAAACCGAACTTTCATCACCAGGGACAACCCTAACCTATGTAAATACACCAGACGCAGAGGACAAACATTGATGAAGTGGGTTTACTTTTTATCAGGGATAGCGCTGTTTGTCAAAATGCTGCTAATAGCCAATCCAGTAATGGACTTATCGCAGCAAAGTTCGATCGTCGAATTGGTTGTTCAAGATAGTGGAGTATCCAATGCGGTTTCCGGTATCATTTTTCGAAATCGGCTGTACGACACGATCTTTGAAGTCGTGGTATTTACGATCGCCATCATGGGTGCAAGTTTTATGCTAGCCAATGAAAGTCCGTCCTGCGCCATATATCAGTTTACCGATCAACCATCGATTATTTTGGCGCGATTGGGAGCGACGATTGCCGCGTTGGTGGGTATCGAACTAGCAATTCGCGGGCATTTAAGTCCAGGGGGTGGTTTTGCGGCGGGTGTAGCGGGGGGAACTGCGATCGGCTTGGTGGCGATTACCTCATCACCGCAGTGGATGCAAGAAATCTACAAGCAGTGGCACGCCGCGACTTTGGAGAAGGTTTCGGTACTTGTTTTCATTGTATTGTCCGTTATCACTCTGTCAGGATATGAGTTACCCCACGGAGAGTTAGGCACACTTTTCAGCGGTGGCATTCTCCCCTTGCTTAATATCCTGGTTGCAGTCAAAGTCGCATTAGGATCGTGGGCGGTGCTTTTGGTGTTTATTCGCTATCGCGGATTGCTATGAAAAATGTTCCGATCTCAAATCCATTGGCATCGAAATTATTCATCTCTCTCAATCTCTGACTACGAATTTCTTGAGGGTACAAGCCCCCGGATTTATCCGTGGAATCAATCCACAATCGAAAATCGAAAATCCTCAAGCCCCCGCATTTATCTCGCGCAAGTCAATCGAAAATCTAAAATCTAAAATCTAAAATCTAAAATCGATTGACTCTGTGTCCTCCGTCTTCTCTGCCGTTTAATCATTCAGCCTTATAAACGATATTTTACGTTTATAAGGCTGAGGCACGAGTAGTCAGAAACCGGGTTCTTTGCGAAATCAAAAACCCGGTTTCTTTGCTTTTGATAAGTAATTCCTGTGTACTCATCTGCGTTTATCTGCGTGCATCAGCGGTTAAAAAATCCAAATTTACGAGAGATCCGCTTACACTAAACCAGCTTGAAAAATCTGATTTGCTGTGAGGTTCAAATCAGGAAAAGTTTGCGACACAATGCGATCGTTCTCTCGAAACTTGAGGACTTGATATTCACCATCAACCAAGTTACACACAGAAATTGTCGGTTGTTTGGGATTGCCAATAAAATTGCGTCCACCCAACGCAGCATAATCCACAATCCAATATTCAGGGATACCCATCTCCTCATAATCAGCATATTTCAAATAGTAATCATCGCGCCAATTACTTGACACAACCTCAATTACCAACGGTATCGATGCACCAAAACTGAGGATAGATTGTTTTTGCCACAAAGTTTCTTGTGCCAAATTTGCGCGATTCAGCACCAACACATCGGGGAAATAACCAGAATCTTTTTCAGGAGGTCTAACTATCACTTGGTTGGGGATACTGTAGGGCAATCCCAGACGATCGATTGCAACGGAAACTTTGATTGTAAGAAAGCCTTTAACTTCCTCATGTTCGCCTACTGGTTGTGCCATCTCAACAATATCTCCATTATGCAGTTCGTAGCGTACCGCCGAGTTTTCAGGCAGCCACTCCACAAATTCCTCGAAGTTTACGAGTTTGGGTAAAGCTTGAGTCATAGGTTTTCAGAATTACCGATAATAGAAATTATATCTCTATCCATCTGCGTTTATCTGCGTGCATCAGCGGTTACAAATTCCAACTCTGCCAGCCTTGCTAGATTCAGACAATTTAAAATGCTGGATTTAATCGGGCGCTTTTCATCCCAAAATACGAGTGCTGAATAAAAGTTAATTGCCGTCGGTGAATTCAAAAGCTCAAAAGTTTGACGTGCAACTCTCTCGCTGTCAAAGCTGAGAAAGTAAACAGTATCATCGAAAATTGCAGGTTTATTAGCTATTTCACCGATTAACCTAAAATCCAATTTTTTATAAAGCCCGCAAATCGCAATTTTCCAAGGTTGGAAGCTATAATCGCCTACTCCAAAAATCGAAAAGCGAGGGTTATTTTGGTAAATTTTGCTTTTGCGATTATCTAGATATTGCCCGCACTTCTCTAGATAACGTCCGGTTTTAGGGGCTATAGTTTTGATATTTTCGGTTGATTCACCGATAAATTTTTGAGTAACTAAGATATATCGATCTGTAGCATTAATGCGATTTTGAGCAACATCCGATCCTTTAAGTAGCGGAAATAGATAAGTTTCCTCAAGCTCGACAGATTCCCCAAATCCATTGACAAACAAATTATCAATTTTCCGAAACTCCATCACATTCGAGCAGTCATGCTTGACGCCCGATCGCCATTTCGTTCCTGAATTTACAGCATATAAATTAATCAATTTATTGAAAGAGTCTATATCCTTAACCAGGAGAGTGTTGTGATATCCAATGCGGTGACAGCCTGAACTTTCTAAACTGCTAAATACATCGCAGAAGTAGTTTTGCGAATGAGCGTCAAACTTGCAGTATAACAAACAGGCATCCACATTTGCACCAAAATACTTTTTAGCATCTATTTTGTAAGTTGCACAGCTAGCGAGATTAAGTTTTTTTGAATGAATGTAACTCAATAACTTTCTCGCCACGGAAGTCTTGCAAAGCATTGCCAGAGTGGCATCACGATTTTGCAACCATTGTATCGCATGGATCAGCATCCATTCTGAGATATCAAAGTTACTTTTACCTGTTAGTGCATCTAAGCCAGTGTGCTTTTGAAAATTACTTTTTTTGGGCAAGTTTTCACTAGCAATAGTTCCTTGTTGTGAGTTTGTTACCCAAGGAAAGTTGCCAAGTACCAGCACCCTATGGTTAAATTGGCTGATTAATGATGTCCAGTCAAACTCAAAAAAATCTCCGTGATTAACCTCACATCTTTCATCCTGTAATAATTCATGCTTAGCTTTTAATTCTATTAAATAACTTTGATTGATTTCAACCCCGATAATCTTGCTGGCGGATGGAAACGAATTTGCAGCAGCTTTAATGAAATTACCTATGCCGCAAGTTGGCTCAATGATGACTTTGGGGTTAACATCAAGTTCTATCAATTTCCGACACACCATCTCGGCTAATTCCAGCGGTGTCTGAAAATCCCCATATTCTAGTTTTGTTTGGCGATCGTTGGAACTCATCGGTTAGATTGATAAACTGCGATAACCCCTTCCTGTTGTCCAGCACGCTCAATGACTCTTCCATACTGAAGTCGCCATTGCAACGCATTAGAAATCGTCAAAAAACCTTGCACTGGTGGGTTTCTCAGTATTTCGTCTGCAATGTTACCTGCTTCAATTTCGTCAACAGGTAAATTTTTGTCAAACATGAAAGCAAGCAAATCATCTTTATTGCCTTCATTGTCTAAAATATTGCGAATTCCACGGGTCATTTGAAAATCTGCTGTTCTTTCGGCACTTACGTAAATTGTATGCAAAATATTCAGGGTTGCAGTTCGTATCGTACTGTTGTCTGTCTTTTCGTAAACAAAGATAATCAGTGAATATCCCAGTCCAAAAATCTTTTGCCTTGCAGATTTAAAAGGACATGACGACTGCGGTTGCCTAATGCTTGTTACCTTCACGTCAACCAATATTCCTGGGAAATCGATGCCGCTTGCTGAATTGCCATCTATAAATTCATACTTTTGCTTAAGATAGAGTCTGAACTTTTGCTCCAAATATGTCCCAACAGCCTTTCCGTCTGTGATGCCGTAAAGCAGTTGTTCTGGGTGTTGAGACTCGGCGGCTGAAAATATTGCCGCCTCAGAACAAAGAATTTCTACGGTCAGAGTTGTCATTTTGATGAACCACCAGATTATTTAATTGGCTGACCAATTAAACGATATCATCAAAGATCGCAGGTTTATTAGCTATTTCACTTATCAACCTGAAATCCAATTTTTTATAAAGTCCACAAGTTATTGTGCGACTTATGTTGTAACCATTTCTGGTTTGATATCAGGTGATGCTGGCTCAAAATACAACACCATGATTTGCTCTGGATACAGCCCAACAGATTCATAAGTGCGTCCGTTGCGATCGCTAAATTCAACCTCAAACGCTGCACCATCAGCCAACAGTTCCACCACAGTCCCTACTTGTCCGCGCCAGAGATTGTATTCAGGAACATCAACTGTCAAGGCAACGACATCGAGTAATTTAATTGTATTCTTTGCCACTTTTATTACCTCCAGACATTACAGAGGATAGCAGGTTGTTAATCTCGGAATCTCGGAATCATGCTCAATAATCCAGCCACTCCGAAGGGTTGCACTTCTATTTTGCCATTCAATCGTGAAATCTAGCGTGTAGCGTTGCCCGAACCCATCCCGCCTCCCTAACTGAGCTTCGTGAGTTTGAATAACTTCAACCAAAATTTGGCGCAATTCCTCAGCATTGTCAGGCGTCATCCCAAGAATTGATGAAAAAAGCCGCGCTTTGTGTTTACCATCGTCGTGTTCAGGATTGAGGCAGTAGTCACGAAGTTTACGAATATCAACAACTGCATTCTCTGCATTTGGAATGAGCATAGAAAATCGGAACCAGTTAATTTAAAAAATAGAGGGCGGGTTTCGCATAAAACTTGACCGCAAAAGTCCAATTTTATGCTCTAAACCCGCCCTCGCAAAACTCTATTAATAAGCGTCTTGCAATTCGTAGAAATCAGGGGAAATGTAATCTTTCCGCAGCGGCCAGCCTACCCAATCTTCGTTCATCAAAATCCGTTTCAGATTCGGATGTCCTTCATAGACTATGCCGTACATATCGTAGGATTCCCGCTCTTGAAAGTCGGCTGCTTTCCAAATCCAGTAGACTGATGGCACTCTGGGATCTTCGCGGGGAATGAATACTTTGACGCGGACTTCTTCGGGATGGGAAGCATTATCTGTCAGCTTAGCCAAGTGGTAGACGCTGACTAAATCTTCTCCCGGCCCTTGGTCGTAGGCGCACTGGCACTGCATATAATTAAACCCGTAGGCATACAGTGCTGTTGACATCGGAATTAAGAAGTCTCGATCGACCTTTAATATCTCCACGCCCAAATTATCGGCCGCTAAAGCTTCGTGTTCAAAGCCATTCTGAGTCAACCACTGGGAAACCTTCCCGGCTTCAACAATTGCAGATTCTTGTTCAGCCACGGTTTACCTCCTGTTTTTGTCCTGCAAGCAGGGCTGGCGGTACTGGCATTCCCATTGCTTCGGTCAATTCTTTCGGTGGCGCCATCCGGCCGGGAATTGACAAATATTTGCCATCCAAGATGTCGTCTACTACTTTCATCTTGTGGGGTCTGGTGTAGTAGCGGTGGGTTGGCAGCAAATTGGCCCGTTCTTGCATAGAATCGTTGGCGATTTTTTTCCGCAGTTTGATAATTGCGTCAATAATCGCTTCTGGGCGGGGGGGACAGCCGGGGATGTACACGTCTACGGGAATCAGTTTGTCAACGCCTCTGACTGCTGTGGGGGAGTCTACGCTGAACATTCCGCCGGTGATGGTGCAGGCGCCCATCGCGATGACGTATTTGGGTTCGGGCATTTGTTCGTACAGCCGCACCAAGATGGGGGCGTACTTCATGGTAATTGTGCCGGCGGTGATGATCAAGTCGGCTTGTCGGGGACTCGATCGGGGTACTAAGCCGAATCTGTCGAAGTCGAAGCGCGATCCGATCAAAGCTGCAAATTCGATGAAGCAGCAAGCGGTACCGTAAAGCAGGGGCCACAGGCTCGAAAGTCTCGCCCAATTGTAGAGGTCATCAACCGTAGTTAGGATGACGTTCTCTGATAATTCGGATGTGACTTCAGGGCGAATAGCGGGGTTGACAATTAGAGGTTTTTGTGATTTGTCAGAACTTAAGACCATTCCAAGGCTCCTTTGCGCCATGCATAGACAAGAGCAATAACGAGGATCGTGATAAAAAACAAGGCTTCGATGAAAGCCAACAGTCCTAGCTGGTTGAAAGCAACCGCCCAAGGATAGAGGAAGACGGTCTCTACGTCGAAGATGACGAAGACCAGGGCGAACATATAATATCTGATGTTGAACTGAATCCAGGCTCCGCCGATCGGCTCGACGCCGGATTCGTAGGTAGTGCGTCGGTCGTAGGGACGACTTTTGGGCCGCAGAACCTTAGACGCCGTGAGGGCGAGGATAGGGACTAGGCTGGAAATTAACAGGAAGCCTAAGAAATACTCGTAGCCGCTGAGTGCAAACACGATGAATAATTACTGCCTAGGTGAAAGGGTTCTGTAACTTGTCTGTTACATTATATAGATTTTGGGTAGCTAAAATTACGAGTTAGTTGAGATTAATCCTCCATCTTCTGCAATAATTTTTAATGTATATTTTAATATTGTAACTGCCTGTGGAAGACGGGCGGCTGCCTGTGGACGCTAAGTAAGACCATCCTCGACTTAAGTGTCGAACACCCAAGTGGTGTCCCTAACGTGGCATCGGCGGTTGAGACGGGAAACCTCGAAGACGAATAAGACCGTCCTCATATGAGTTTTAGTTGGAAGCCCCAACTCGAACGAAGTTTAGTTGAGGTACTTCACGATTAGCTGACCCATAATTTTGGATTTATGAGCGATCGAGCCACGGAGACTAATACCCTCGATCGGCACGAGTGCCGAGCCTGCGGCTACGTCTACAATCCTAAAAAGGGCGATCCTAAAAATGCAATTGCCCCTGGCACTGCTTTTACAGATGTCACCCCGACTTGGGTGTGTCCCGTTTGCGGGGCGCGCAAATCGATGTTTCAAAATCTCGGTCAGATGGAAGGGGTATCGGGATTTAAGGCAAATCAGCGCTACGGTGTCGGTGTCAACGGCATGACCGAAGGTCAGAAAAGTTTGCTGATTTTTGGCGGCTTGGTCGTTGGTTTCTTGTTGTTACTTAGTATGTATGGTTTGCAGTAAAACGATTGTGAGATTTTGGCAACGAATTGTAATGTTATTGGCCGCTGCGCTCATCTGTACGAGTTGCAGCACCATCGGTTCTGTGAGTTACAACCCCTGGCAAGTGATTTCCTTACCGACGGAAGCTAATTTGCAGGATATTGCTTTTACCGGCAATCCTCAGCACGGCTGGGTTGTGGGTTCTGAGGCGACTCTGCTCGAAACCCTTGACGGCGGTACTAGCTGGAAGCCTATAGCACTGGATATCGACGATCCGAGGTCGCGTTTTGCGTCGGTGAGTTTTTCCGGTTCCGAAGGCTGGATTGTCGGCCAGCCTTCAGTTTTGCTCCACACGAACGATGAGGGCAAGTCTTGGACGCGGATTGCTTTGAGCTCTCAGTTGCCCGGTTCTCCGAGTACGATCGCAGCTTTGGGCCCGAATTCCGCCGAGATGACGACCGATGTCGGGGCGATTTACCGGACTTCCGACGGCGGCAAAAATTGGAAAGCTGTTGTGCAGGATTCTTTTGGGGTAGTTCGCAATATCAACCGTTCTGAAGACGGGCAGTATGTTGCAGTTTCCTCGAAGGGCAATTTCTACTCGGTGTGGAAACCCGGACAAGAAGCTTGGGAACCTCACAACCGCAATAGTTCTCGCCGCCTGCAAAATATGGGCTTTACCAAGGACGGGCGTTTGTGGATGCTTGCCCGCGGCGGTCAGATTCAGTTTAGCGACCCGTCCAATCCTGAAGGTTGGGGAAAACCGTTTTTTCCCGATCGCAAGGCGAGTTGGGGTTTGCTGGACATGGCTTACCGGACTGATAATGAAGTTTGGGTAGCCGGCGGCGGAGGCAATTTGCTGTGCAGTTTGGACGGCGGGAAAACTTGGCTAAAAGACCGCGAAGTTGAAGATGTTCCGGCTAATTTTTACAGGATTGTCTTTATGGGCCCCGATCGCGGATTTGTGATCGGCGCGAGCGGTACTCTACTTAAATATCAAGGTTCAGCGCAAGCTGCTTGATAGTAGAATAGTAAGAGAGATTGTCTGTCAATTTGTTGTTGAAAGGAGGATTCTAAATGGCTGGTACAACTGGAGAACGTCCGTTTGGGGACATTATTACAAGTATCCGTTATTGGGTAATTCACAGCATCACCATTCCGGCTTTGTTTATTGCTGGATGGCTGTTTGTGCAAACGGGTTTGGCTTACGATGCTTTCGGAACTCCTCGCCCTAACCAATATTTCACACCGCAGCGGGAAGAAGTGCCGATTATCTCGGATCGCTTTGAAGCTAAGAAACAAGTAGATCAGTTCATTGCCAAGTAATTTAACAAGGATTTGGAAAAATGACGAGTAGAACCCCCAATAATGAGCCAATTTCGTATCCGATTTTTACGGTGCGCTGGTTGGCCGTTCATACTTTAGGTGTCCCAACAATTTTCTTTTTGGGCGCGATCGCAGCAATGCAATTTATTCAACGATAGGAGTTTACAATGCCTGAGCGCGTTCCTAATCCCAACGAGCAGCCTGTTGAGTTAAACCGGACTTCTTTGTATTTGGGTTTGTTACTGATTTTTGTTTTGGGTATTTTGTTCTCCAGTTATTTCTTTAATTAACTGGTGTCTGAGTTGGCTTTCGATAGTTCCATCGAATTTGTTGAGCTGTAAATTAGTGAGGTGATGGCTATGTTTAGTGAAAGTGGCAGAATTCCTTTGTGGCTGGTAGCTACTGTTGCAGGCCTCGGTGTTCTCACCATTGTGAGTCTTTTCTTCTACGGTGCTTATGCTGGTTTGGGTTCTTCGATGTAAGTAGAATCAAGCTGATTTTCGGCTGTTAACCCCCCTTGAAAAAGGGGGGTTTTAATTATGCGAATTGTGTTGGTAAATCTGGTATAGCCTTTCTCAGGAATGAAAATTAAATAACTTCCACAATAACAATTAAAATTGTAAGTTATTTAATTCGCGATCCTCAGTAACATGAGGTGCTCTCGCGGGCCTAGGGCATAGGGCATAGGACTCACCCCATACCTCACCACGCTTGAGAACCGCTATAAATGTTATCGAAAGTATTAATTTTGGGGCAAGTTTATGATAATTTAATTTCCTGGTGAGATCGGGATTTGTTGTGGCTGGGTGGAGATTTGCTCAAGGAAATGCTCGCCTTGCGGGTTCACCAATCACCCCAAAATCGATCGCCATTAGCCGACGATCGCTAAGAGAGTGTGAGCCGATCGTGAAATTAGCCAAAAGTTGCGAGTAGAATGGTGCAAGAGCCGATCGCTCGATCGTAGTGCACAGCGAAATATGACCCCACCGCAGCCGCCCCGCAAACCTCAAACCGTCTTGGGTGCTATTACCCAAGCAGTCCAGACTATTGCCAAGGTTAATTTTAACCAGCTAGCGCTGAAACCGAACGCCAAAGTACCCGAACTGTGGGTGCAGGATGCGGGTGCAGCTAAAGCTGAGGTTTATCCGCTGTTGGGCGATCGATATTTGTTAGGTCGATCGTCCAAATCTTCAGATATTGTAGTTCGCAATCCCGTTGTCAGTCACGTGCACTTATCCCTGTCGCGCGATACTCGGCGACGGACTCCTTTTGTCATCAAAGATGAAGACTCCACAAACGGCATTTACAATGGCAAAAGGCGAGTTAAAAGTATGTCCCTGCGTCACGGAGACGTGTTCACTTTAGGGCCGCCGGAACTAGCCGCCGCTGTCAGAATTCAATTCGTATATCCGCCGCCTTGGTATGTGCAACTTGTGCGTTACAGCTTTTATGGCGTCAGCGGAATCACCGCTTTGATTGCCGTGTTGGTAGGCATGGAATCGACAAAGTTTCAAGTGCGGCCTCTGCCAAGAAGTATCAATGGCCCCGTGATTGTTTACGCCCGCGATGGGCAAACTCCGCTGCGTCCTCCTCAGAATAACGCTCACTTAGAATTAAAGCAATTGCAGGATTTTTCGCCTTATTTATCCAAGGCGGTACTTGCTTCGGAAGACAGTCGCTACAATTGGCATTTGGGAGTAGATCCGATCGGAGTTTTGCGCGCGCTTTTGACTAATGTTCGCGGGGGAGGAATTCGCGAAGGCGGCAGCACTGTGACGCAGCAGTTAGCGAGGAGCTTGTTTCGAGATTATGTGGGCACTCAAGATTCGGCGGGACGCAAGTTACGGGAAGCTGTAGTGGCGTTGAAACTGGAGAATTATTACAGCAAAGATGAGCTGTTGCTGACTTATTTAAATCGGGTGTTTTTGGGGATCGATCTTTACGGTTTTGAGGATGCGGCTCGGTTTTATTTTGGGAAGTCTGCCAGGGATTTAACTTTGTCAGAGGCGGCGACTTTGGCAGGGATTTTGCCTGCTCCCAACAGTTTTAATCCGATTCAAAATTATCAGTTGGCGGTGCAGTACCGCGATCGAGTGATCGAACGGATGCGGGCCCTGGGGACGATTTCTCAGGAAGAAGCCGATCGGGCGAGGCGATCGCGAATTGAGATCAATCCTAAAGCCCGCCAATATCTGCAAAGTACGATCGCTCCTTATTTCTACAGTTATGTATTTGACGAATTGGAGTTTTTGCTGGGGGAGCAGTTAGCCAGAGAAGGCAATTTTATTGTAGAAACAGGTTTGAATCCCGGCCTGCAAAAGTTGGCGGAAACTTCCCTCAGAAATGCTGTAGAAAATGCGGGAGCCAGTGCAGGTTTTTCTCAAGGAGCCGTGGTAACTCTCAATAGTACAACCGGGGAAGTCTTAGCTTTAGTTGGGGGCGTAGATTACTTAAAAAGTCAGTTTAATCGGGCTACCCAAGCTTTGAGACAGCCCGGTTCTACATTTAAGATTTTCAGCTATGCAGCCGCCCTGGAACAGGGAATCTCACCCGATAAAACTTATTCTTGCGCTCCCCTTTCTTGGGGCGGACAAAGTTACAGCGGCTGCGAAAGAACCAGCGGTAATGCTGATATGTATCGGGGTTTAGCACAGTCGGAAAATGCAGTTGCTTTGAGAATTGCACAAGATGTCGGTTTAGACAATGTAGTGGGAATGGCCAGACGTTTGGGAATTACTTCTGAACTGCGTTCTAACCCTGGTTTAGTATTAGGTGAAAGTGAAGTTAATGTGTTGCAATTAACGGGTGCATTCGGGGTTTTGGCCAATCGGGGTTTGGGCAATCGTCCCCACGTAATCAAGCGAATTATTGACAGCAGCGATTGCAAAGATCGAAATGATTTTAACAGTTGCCGGGTGATTTATGAGTATCAAAAAGATGGCATTGCCAATCGGCAGTTAGTTTCGGAGGCCGTAGCGGATACGATGACTGATATGCTGCAAGGTGTGGTGCGGGGAGGTACGGGTAGCAGTGCTGCTTTGGGGTTGGGAGAAGCTGGAAAAACAGGCACGACTAATGATAATAGAGATTTGTGGTTTGTCGGTTATATTCCGAGTCAGCAACTGGTGACAGGAGTTTGGTTGGGAAATGATGATAATTCTCCGACTGGGGGAGGTAGTTCAAATGCCGCTCAGTTGTGGGGGGAATATATGCGGCAGGTGGCGCGTTGAGTCATTAGTCATTAGTCATTAGTCATTAGTCATTAGTCATTAGTTAGTGGTTGGTTGTTAGGAATGAGAATTAAATAACTTCCACTCTTGAAAGTTGGATGGGCGTCCCGCCCGTCCTTTTTGGACGGGCGAGACGCCCATCCCACAATAACAATTAAAATTGTAAGTTATTTAATTCGCGATCCTTAGTTGTTGGCGAGCATAACTAATCGCCAAAAATAGATTTAGCAGTAAGGTGCGCGGCCCGGCGCACCCTACGAGGATTTAGGGGCAATTTCCCCGCTTATTCTACAGTCTGAGAAACAGGCCGACAGCCCGACAATATCGAGTGCAAATTGACGACGTTTCCGATGACCGCGATCGCAGGTGCTGCAAATCCGATCGCCTCAACTTGCTCTACAATTGTACCCAAAGTCCCGATCAATTCTTCTTGTTCCGGCCGCGTTCCCCAGCGCACTAACGCTATGGGCGTTTCTGCACTCAATCCTGCATCTGTTAACTGGCCGATAATGTAAGGCAAATTGTGGATTCCCATGTATACTACAATGGTTTCGGAGCCACGGGCGATCGCCTGCCAATTTACCTCCGGTCGATATTTTCCCGCTGATTCGTGACCGGTGACAAAGGTGACAGAGGAACTGTACGATCGATGTGTTAAAGGAATTCCCGCATAAGCAGGGGCCGCAATCCCAGAAGTTACGCCGGGGACGACTTCTACTGACACTCCAGCTTTTACCAACTCTTCCATTTCTTCGCCGCCCCGACCGAAGATAAACGGATCGCCGCCTTTGAGACGAACTACGATCGCATTATCTCCAGCTTTTTCTATCATTAACTGAGTGGTTTCGTCCTGCATTAACGAGTGACGCCCTTTGCGTTTTCCGGCATCAATTCGTTCTGCTTGGGGGTTGATTGCTGCCAAAATTTGAGGGCTGACTAAAGCGTCATAAATCACCACATCCGCACACTCTAACAAAGCTTTTCCCTTCAAGGTCATCAAACCCGGATCTCCGGGCCCCGCACCTACTAAATACACTTTTCCTAAAGACATCTTTCTTGCTTCCTTTACCTCTTCTGTGCCTCTGGGGTTCATTTTTGAATTAAATTCCCAATTAAGTCTGCTAATTGTACACTTGCGCCTAGAGGATTCGCGAGATGAAGTTCCGCCGCAGGAAATTGCTGCTTTAGCTGTGCGACATTTTTGGCGATCGCATCTGTAATTCCTCCATTAAATAAGAAGTATGGCACAATCCCTATTTGCTGCTGTCCACCACGAACCAAACTCTCAATTTGCTCTGACAAACTCGGCTTTACCGACCAATAAGCTGTCAGCGCACCGAGTTGGCTGGCGATTTCCTCAACAATCGAGTTACCTCCGGGGCGACGGCTGCCGTGAGATAATAAAATCCATTTTGGCAATAGCAGATTGGGGAGAAAAGTCACCTCTTCCATCTGACTTTTTACCAATTTTGTTAAGCCTGCTTCCTGGGAACCTAAATGCGGGCGCAATTCAATTTTTAGCTTGTCACCAAAAGTTTGTTGGGCAATTTCGACCTCTGCCGGTATGTCTTCGGCGACGTGAACACCAGGCAATAAAAATACAGGCAGGATTTGCAATTCTGTCAGTCCCAGGGACAGGGTACGTTCGCCAAAACTGCAAATTTGTTCGTGCAGCGGTGCGGGGCCGAGTTCTAAGGTGGCGGTTGCTACTGCTGGGAACGAGTCAGCCAAATTTTGAGACAGCAGTTGACCTAGGTTTTCCAAAGCTAGTTGGGGTCTGGGGTCACGGCTGCCGTGAGAAACTAATAAATAGGTCGATCGCAATTTCAATATAGATTTGATGTTAATGTTCGAGCCGAATTTCAAATAATTATAACACCGTTGGGCGCGTGACTTGAAAAATACTCAACACAAAAGTTCGATATCCTAGGGTGCGTGGCTTAAAAATCAATAAGGTTCAGTTAAGGAAAATTGTAGAGAAAATGTTGGGTTTCGTTCCTCAACCCAACCTACGCACTGGGCTTAAATCTTCTAAGCCGCCCACCTTACAAAAGAAGGTGCGCGGCTTAAAAATTAGTTAATACAGGGCTTAAATCTTCTAAGCCCCACACGCTAAACAAATCTCAAATTAAGCTTTGGGAGCGGGATCTGCAATGTATTTGAAAGTAGGTTCCGAGTTCCAAGGGCCGCGTTCATCCTTGCCATTTGTGGATAAGTTAAAGTAGAGATCCACAGTGGAATCTGGTGGAATATTGCCGAACATCGGATCGGTGAGTTTACCCAGCGATTCCAGCGCTTTCATGAACATTTGAGTGTGAGAAATTTCGCGAGTCAACAGAAACTGCAACGTCTTTTTCGTTCCCATATCCGGCGCTAGTTTAATCAACTCTTCGTAGGTTTGGCGAGCTCCTGCTTCCGCACCGATATTAGCGCGCAAATCGCGCACTACCTCCCCGCCTTCGTTGACATAAGCTGCCGTCCAAGCTTGACCTTGGCTGTCCAACAAGTGCGGGCCTACACCGCGCACCGCAAATAAAGTGCTTTTGTAAGCTTCTGTTTGGTCAACGTTTTTGGTGTGCATTTCGATAAGTTGGCCCACCATTTCTAAGTGGCTGAATTCTTCTATTGCAATATCTTGGAGCATATCCTTAATCCCTGCATCTTCACAGTGAAAGGACTGCACCCAGTATTGCAAAGCTGCTGTCAGTTCTCCGGTTGCTCCGCCAAACTGTTCTAGCAGCAATTGGGCAAAACGGGGGTTGGCTTCGTCTACAGTCACCGCAGCCATTAGTTGTTTTTTGTGAAAAAACATGGATAGATACCTCTCTTTAATTCTGTTGCTACAGTCTCAGGATCGCAGACTTGTAGCTGTGTTCACCTTCTGAATCCATTGTGCGACAATCGATCGCACCGAGCCTCGGTCGATGGATACATCTAGCTCAACAAATTTCTCTGCTTTCCGGTAGAGTTTAAATATGAAATTATACTTAGTGAGTCGGTAGACCGAATTACAATTTAGGAGCAGGATTATTGTCGCACTCGGTTAATTTTGCTGATAGGGCATCGAGGTGTCGCAGCCACTGAATGCCGCCAACCCAACTGCGAGAGGGGAGGTGTCCGATTGGTGCTTGCTGACTAAATTTAATCGGCCCTAAAGTAGTAGCAGAATTGTAGGTTTGCCAGTTGACCCGATCGCAAAATCTGATATAGTCTCCCTTAACGCTTTCATAAATCTCCTTTTGGACGCTGAAGCCAAACCGACCTTGACTGTAGTGCAACCAAAGGCGATCGACTGTTTGCAAATCTTCGCAGGGTAGCTGGTAAATTTGGCTAATTTCTAGCTGAGTACCCGGTGGCTGAGAAAGAGACTGACACATCAAGCCCCAAGTTTCGCGATCGGCTTCTTTCCATTTTTTGTTTGACAAAAAATCACGCAGTTTGGTATAATCAACTCCCCGTGCCGAAATCATGGTCGGATCGAGATTTGAAGTAACAGATAAGGAAAAAGTTTCTGCGGAATTGGCGACGGCATTTGTGGGTAAAATCCGAGAATCAGAAGTTGGTAGCGCGTTGATATCGGCAGAGTTGTCGCTATTATTAAGAGCAGGAGCGATCGGCTTTTGGGGCGAAAGCAAATTTTGATGGCGAATATCTAAAGCTGCTTTGATATCGTCCAAAACTTCCGTAGCAAAACTGTACCGCTGAGTGAGACGAGTTTGCAGCAATTTATCTAAAATTTCGCCTAACTCGTCGCTAATACTCGTGGCTTTGGGGAGAAACTCGCGCCACCACCAGCGCTCGTGGTTGCAGTCGTACATATCCAAGGGAGGAACTTGCGTCATGAGGCGAATGCAAGTAACCCCTAAACTGTAAAGGTCGCTAGCAGGAAATACTTTGCCGCGCATTTGTTCGGGGGCTACATAATCTTGACTGCCGATGAGCGTTGCTGAACGGAGTATCGCTGAATCAGTCAGCAGTTTGGCAATGCCGAAATCGATCAATACGAGTTTGTTGTCCGACTGGCGGCGGATAATATTTTCGGGTTTGATGTCGCGGTGAATGACGCGCTTGTCGTGGATAAATTGCAGCACGGGCAATAAGTCTTGCAGCAGTTGCCAAATTTGATTTTCATCGTAGACACTATTGTCTAATTCTTGTTTAAGAGTCGGCCCGTCTATAAACTCTTGAACTAAATAAATATGACCTTCTTGTTCAAATCCCGCTAATAATGTGGGGATTTGCGGGTGTTTTCCGAGTTCGTCTAAACGGACTGCTTCTTGGCGAAATAATTCAACGGCTTTGTTGAAAATTTCGGGGTCGCGGTCGTAAAAATAAAATTGCTTGACTGCACAGCGGGGATGAGATGGGATGTCTTCATCAATTGCTAGGAAAGTTTTACCAAATCCGCCTCTACCTAAAAGTTCAATCGGGCGATATCGCTGTCTCAGCAACAGGTTAAAGCCGCAGTTTAAGCAAAATTTGGCGGTGTGGGAGTTTTGAGGATTTTGACATTCTGGTTTGATACAGTAGCTCATATCGATTTTAGATTTTAGATTTTAGATTTTAGATTGCACAGAAGACTTTTTTTTAAACGAACCGCGAAGACGCGAAGCGGCGCGAAGGAATAGGGAAGAGAGAAGAGACAGAAGAGAGAGGGTTGATAACTGTCCCGCTTCTGGCGTTGTATTTTTTGGGCGGGCGGGACACCCCACAAGCATTTCATCTGAGATGTTGCACCATTCTCAATCAGGCTTTTAGGGGCGGGCTAGAAGAGCCCACCCTAAAAGAAATTCATTCTTTGTGGAACAGGCCGGAAAGCCTGTTCTTAAAAATGGTGTCAGAGGTGAGTTTTATCAAGCTGGACTGTAGATGCGCCTGGGCTGATAAGGCTATTTTAATGCGCGGGATCGAATCGGGACGCTGCCAGAGCTGCCGAACCCGGGCCCCATGACCGAAAGCATCCAGGATACCCGCCACGTGGTTCATCCGTGGAGACATAAAAAACCTGTATCCGATAAAGGAGCCCCCGAATTTATCTCGCGCAAGTCAATGCTTCAATTCTAAAATCTAAAATCTAAAATCTAAAATCTAAAATCGATTGAGTGCTGGGGGCGGGATAATTGCCGTTGGCGAAGCCCTCGAAGAGGCTCGCACAGGCCGATCGCTCACCCCGATCGCACAGAGCGAAAATTGTGCTAAACTCCTACTGTGCTTGGAATTTGAGGCACCATCGATCTGTCCGGTTCAGGGACGCTCAGAAATATTTCAAAATATTTTTGCCTTACCCCTAGACTTGTGCTGAGATATGATGCTATAGTTAAAACTGATACGGCGAGCGTAGCCAAGTGGTTAAGGCAGTGGTTTGTGGTACCACCATTCGTGGGTTCAAGTCCCATCGTTCGCCCTTTTGATTCTCAACTGTTTAATTCGATCGCCCGTTGCCTGTACGGTAATTTGCGATGGTCGTAGGGTGTGCAATGCACACCTTAATTTTTTTTGGGATGTCGCGGTTCTGTCGGCACAAGTTCCGATGTGCTAATCTTAAATCCAATCTAAAATCTAAAATCTAAAATCTAAAATCAAAATATGCCATCTTTAGTAACAGAAGATTGGGGATATAAATTTAGTGGCGATCGCACAATTAATAAGTTTATTCGGGATATAGAAGGAGAAGCTGCTTTAGGGAAATATTGCGATTGGGAATGCAAAGAACGTGCGGAAATTCTGATGTCGGAGATAGCTGGCAAATCCCACAATCTTTTCTACGTGCGTCGCCAAAAGGTAAATGAGAGATTTTCCGAAGAAGAAATCTGGGAATTGCTGCTTGCTACGGATGGAGATGATTTTGAATTACCTCAATTGTTGCAAAAAGCAGATCGCACTTTGCGGTTGTTAGCAACTGTACGCTGTGAAGACGGAATCGGCGGTTTAAAACTGCTGGATGCTGGTTTGGTGGCGCTTCCCAGAGGGAGGAAAGATGGGTATTCTTTGCCGGTTCAGTTGCGACTTTTGGCTAACAGTAGATCGCCAATTCCTGTAAAGTCGATCGCCCGCGTCCAACAAATGCCATTTTGGGACGACAGGCACATACCGACTACCGAACAACTAAAGGTTTGGCATACTTTTTTAAATGTAGAAAAACGCATTGCGGAAGCGCGTCAATTTTGTGTACCTTTCCGAGGACACAATTACGGTTCCGGCTTCAAAATCGTCACTTTTGAAATCGATCGTAATTCCGCAACTCTTGACGGCTACGAGGAAAATCCCTTACAAGTGGGCGACTTTCGCGACAGGCTGAAAAAAGCCAGAAATGAAGAAATTATCCTGTTTGATTCGCCGCCCGGAAGCAGAAGCAGCCGCGACGGAGAGACATTGGGTAGCATCGCCGAAATTGACTTTGAACATAGTAAATTACGCATTAAGTTAGATGTTGATTTAGGAGCTCGCATGGCGGGCGGCAGATATCAAATGCCCAAACAAGGATTCTTGTATTTTGAGGCTGCGGGCGATATTAGTCAGATCGAACGAAAGAAAAAAGCTTTAAAAATGCTGACAGATGGGCGCGCTCAAAATCCCTATTTGAGTGAGTTTTTATTCGACTCTTCTCAGGCGAGAAAGCCCGAAAAACTGATTAAATTGGATCGGGAAAACTTATTAAATCGCAATGCTAATGAGGACCAACTTGCTGCCGTAGAAACTGTGCTTTCGGCGCGGGATTTAATTTTGATTCAAGGCCCGCCGGGAACGGGCAAAACGACTGTGATTGCGGAAATTTGCTATCAAATTGCCCGTCAGGGTGGCAAAACGCTCATTGCTTCCCAAGCAAATTTGGCTGTAGACAATGCTTTGAGTCGGTTAGTTCACAATCCGGCGATTCGGGCTTTGCGAAAGGGAAAAGCTCATAAGGTGCAGGAAGAAGGGCAGCCGTTTTTGGAGGAAAATGCGATCGGCACTTGGCTGCAAAATACGGCGACAGACTGCGAACAAAAGCTCTCGCAGCGCCTGACTAATGTCAAATCTTTGCGGCAGTTGGTGGCAGAATCCGAGCGATTTACCGCCTACTGTGCCGCAGAGAGAGATTTTTTTAATGAACTAAAACACCTGCACGACAGTAAAGCAGATATTGAGGAAAAGTGCCACCAGCAAGCAACCAATTATGAACTAATTTTAACCGAAAAAAGCGAGATTGAACCTCTAGTTAGTGGGTTAGAAAATCTGCTGGAGGCGCCTAATGTCAACTGGCAATCTCCAGAAGTGGCTGAGTTTATGCCCCGACTAAAACCTTATTCAGAAGGCAATGTTTTAGTAGAAAACTTTATGGCAAAGGTTCGGATTGCTGCTAGCAATGCTATTCAAATAGGGTTCGATCGCCCTGCTTGCGGCGCGTTTGGGATTGCGGTTTGGCTGCAGGAAACTGTAGCAGCGCAAATATCGGAATTTAAGACGGCATTCGATCGCGCGGATGATGTTTGTCACGCTATGTCGGCGGTTGCGGAGTCGTTGCGGGTGTCGCGGCAGATGTCTGAGGCTGTGAATCAACTCGAATTGGGCGATCGGCAAAATCAGACGCACCGCCACAATTTCGAACAGAAAATCAAGAATTTGGAACTGCGAAAAGCGGAAATTGCAGCCGTTGTCGTCGCCGTTGCACAGTGGATTGAGACGGCGGATACGGGACTATATGAAGTCGTGAAAACTTGCTGGGAAACGGGCGCAATGCTGACGGATGATATGGTAGAATTGCCCGCAGGATTGCTGAAAATTGCCCGATCGCTCAAATTGCCGATCGTGCCGCCCAAATGCAAAATCAATTTGCCCGATTTGGATCGGTTGCAAAAGGCGATATCCCACGAAGAAAGCGCAGGTTTTAAGGATATACAAGGGCAACAATTTCGGTTTAGCGAGTTTCTGCACCTAAATTTGAGTCAAACGCCGATCGTGCTCTCTGCGGGCGATCGTACACAGTGGCAGCAACTAGCTAAAGACTTCGCCAGCTACTCCCAAGTCAGCCAAAGTCAGCGCAAATTTATCATCGAAAAAGCAGCGACTTTCTTAGCTAGCATTCAACAATTTTACAGTCAATCCTTGCAGCCAAATAATATCCAGGCTACGTTCGATCGCCTAGTCAAAGAATTGCTGCACAGTATCCTAGCAAATGCCCGTCAGTGCGTGGTTCCCCTGAAAACCGAAACCGAACAGCAGCTTATAAAACAGCAACAATTATTAGATAAAATCGGTCAAACCTTGAGCCAGCAGCAAATATCCGCCGCTAAACTTCAGGTAGAAACAGCGCAGCAAGAGGCAAACTTAAAAATTAGCGAAGTTACTACTTTGTTGCAAGCAATTGTCCAACAGCCAAACGTACCTGAAAAATTGCGAATTTTATCCGAACAATATCTCGCCCAAAAATCGAATATTTGGGAGCAACCGCAGCAGTTTGTCAAGCAAGTTGAGGCTTGGAAAGCCAGCACGATTCAGCTTGAAAAATCCATTGCTGACTTAGATCCTTTTGGTGTTTTGGAGACAATCAAAAACACTCTTGACGAGCATTTATCCCCCCTGCGAATTGCGGCTGCAACTTCGCAGCAGCAACTCGCTCAACTACAAGCAGAATTGAGCGAAATTAATGCTCAACTGCAACAGCAGCAACCAACAGCAGCATTACTTGTTGAGAGAAATTGGTGGGAGTCAGCATGGCAAACTATCCCGACTCAATATCAGCCAGAAGTTCCGAATACAGGATTATTCACCGTAGCTTTTTTGAACAAAATTAAGCGTTTATTCAAAACTTGGCAACGTAAATTAGAACAAGAAGAAACCGCACTAAATCGCTCTCAAACGTTTGTGACAGATTGGATTCAAAAACTCCGCAATCCATCAGAAAAAGACCGCAACGATTTAAAGCAAATTTATATTGACAATGCTAACGTAATCGGCATTACTTGCGTGCAAGCTGCTAGTTTCGATTTTACTAAAAACTTTCCCAGCTTTGATGCAGTTATCATTGACGAAGTTAGCAAATGCACTCCGCCAGAGTTGTTAATTCCCGCTTTGAAAGGCAGAAAGTTAGTATTAGTGGGCGATCACAGGCAATTGCCGCCGATGTTTAATCAAAGTACGATCGACGATATTGCCGAAGACATCGGCTGTACAGGAGACGAACTTAACTTTATCAAAGAATCGCTGTTCAAAGTTTTGTTTGAAACTGCCAGCGACAGCATCAAAAAAATGCTGACAACTCAATACCGAATGCACCCACAAATCATGGGCGCAATCAATCAGTTTTACCAGCAAAAACTCAACTGTGGCATTCAGGAAGCTGACACCAAACGCGCCCACAACCTCGCAGGTAAAATTATTCAAGAAAATAATCACATTCTGTGGGTGAAAACGCCGATAGGACAAGGGTTTGAAGAGGAAAAGCAGGGGACTTCGCGGTTGAATGTCAAGGAGATTGATGCGATCGAGCGTTTGTGCGAACAAATGGAGATAGCTTGGCAGCCCAAAGTTGCCGACGGTGAACCACCGAAAGAAATCGGAATTATCACTTTTTATGCTGCTCAATTAAATGCAATTAAAGACAGAATCGAAGGCGAAAGATTCCCAGCTTTGAGCATCCGTACTGGTACGGTTGACATATTTCAAGGCATGGAAAGACCTGTAATTATTGTCAGCACAGTGTGCAATAATGTTAGGGGCGATATTGGATTTGCTAAGGAACCGGAACGGGTGAATGTGGCATTTTCCCGCGCTCAAGAATTGCTGGTAGTTGTCGGCTGCCACGATTTATTTACCCAACAAACAGGTACAGTGGGGAAAATGTATCAGGAAGTTTCAAAAACGGTGCGTCACTGCGGAGGTTTTGTAGATGTTTCTAGCGTCCTCAACTAAACCAATAGACTCGAATTTAAGTTCGCTAGCCGAACAAATTGAGCAACAAAATCCGGGTTTGTCAGTGTTGGCGGCGCGTCAATTCCGCTTCGCAATCCGCCAAACTCCGCTGGAGGTGGCGGTTAGCGAACCGCGCGAGTTTAACGTGTTGGAAGAGTTCATTTTGCGGGCGGGTGTTGAGTTTGAACCTGCACCAACTTTGAAGGAATTGGCGGATTTGCTGGGGTTGGACGAGATTTTTGTGAAGACTACGGCGGCGACTCTGGTTAGTTTGGAAAGCTTGGAGGTGGCTGAAAATGGAAAAATTGCGATCGCCCCACAAGGGAGAAATTTTTTCGAGAAAGGTGCGGTTAGTCGATCGCAAATTCAATCACTTTATGCCATTTCCGATCCGCTGAATCAAACTCTTACCTTTAAATTCGATGCTTTAGCCGCAGAATCGGTCAACTTACCCGATTTAGCAGATTTAGTTTCGCTCGAACATAAAATTACTGACCTTGCGAATTTAAGTCTAGCAGAAATCCAGCCGTTAATTCAAGATTCCGGCTTAGGAATTCACGCCCCACAAAACGGCAAAATTGTCTCTGCTTGCGATGTCGTCGGCGACGATTTAGATATTTGGCAAACAGTCTCGGTTTTTGTGTTGCTAGATGCGATCGAAAATAAAACTACTATTCAAGTCCGACAGGGAAAACAAATATTAGAAACTGCTTCAAACTTGCTAAACGAACTTGAATCGCAACAAAAACTTTCTTTGAATGACTTTTGTAACTCAACCTCAGATATCGCACAGCAAGAATTAGAGACAATCCCGGTTCCGAAAACTCCTAAAAAGCTATCTAAGAAGAAACCCAAGTAAACGATATGATGAAATCTAAAGTCCTGATTACGAACTGGTTTGTAATCAGGACTTTAGTCCTGATTAACTGATATCTTGCACCCTTCTCAATTACTTGTTTAGGAACGGGCTCTCCGGCCCATTCCACAATAAAATCAAGTTTTGTGGAACGGGCCGGAGAGCCCGTTCTTGAAAAGATTACAACATAATATAAGTATTAACAAACAAATGAGGTAATTGTGCAATGGACAAACTAGCTCAATATCGTCAATATGTTCAGACATTAATGAGCCGTTATTCTAAAAAAGTTTTAGACGGCTCTTTAGCAACTAAATTTGGCTGCATTCCCGCCGAAAAACCGAATTCCGCCTCTCGACGGCGCACCCCCATCAATTCAGCGCGAGTGACGGGCTGGGTAGGTTTAAAAGTTCCATCTTGATAGCCGCTAACTATCTTGTTGTCCCGCGCAAATAGAACTTTTCCGGCACTCCAGTGGGAAATAGGAACGTCGCTATAGGGAGGGATAGAAACATAGCTAGGAAATGTGATATTAGCACCTTGTATTCATTTCAAGAATTCCCAAACTAAAGATACCAATTGCTCTCTGGTAACAGCAAGTTGTGGTCGAAAGGTATTATCTTGAGAAAACCCGGCTACAAACCCCAGGTTCACAGCTTCTTTAATTTCGGAAGCGTAGATATCATCGGTAGCTATCTCCAAATTGTAGAAAAGGCAGTATTGCCTACGGTATTGGTATTTCCTGCGGTATTGGCTGCGGTATTGGTATTTCCTGCGGTATTGGCTGCGGTGTTGGCTGCGGTGTTGGTATTGGTATTGGTATTGGCTGCGGTATTGCTTCGGTATTGCCTCCGGTATTGCCAATTTCTTCCGGTGCGGCTTGATTGGTAGTGAAATAAAAGTGACCTAATGTGCGGCCTTGATAAGCTCTTTTGCTCAAGCGCCAAGCAGGATCGAGAGTGATTTTCATAAATTCGTTAGCATCGCCATTTGTGCGGCCTATTACCACCGATTTACCTTGGTAATCTACGGGAGTTCCAATTAGTAGAACATCGCCATCAACAATTTCCAAAGTCAGGGCGTATTTTAATGCTAAATCGGTGCCTGCCATGCGAATTGAAAAGCCGTTGCTGTCTGTTGCACGGCCACAAATACCGGTGAAATCAAAACTAACTAATAATGGATCGACTTTCACGGGATTAGAGCCACTTTCGCTCCAGCATTGTCGCGTGTTAGATACCTGTTCTACAATTAGCAATTGGTAGCCGCCGGAAGGGCGGGGTTGGGCGATGACAATTACTCGGTCTTGGTTAATTTCGGTTTCGTCAAAAGTAAATGCTTTAGCCGAACCGATCGCGCCAAGTGTTAAAATTGCTGAACCTGCCAGTGCGGCCACTGTTCGTACAAGTGAATGTTTCATGATTTTTCCCTATTGGCTCCTTATTGTGATGAGACTTATCTAGAATATAAAAAAGTCGCCCTCTTCCAACAACAAGATAGAATTTTACCATCTCTTGTTCCGGTGGTACCAAGTGCGATCGATCAGCGATCGTCACCTTGGTTCGTAGCGAAAACTCAAGTCCGAGCGAATTTTATGAGGGCGTTAGTCCTCAGTACAAACTTATAACCGTTATTTTACCGAGGAACTTGATAAGCTGTTCGACCTCTAAATTGTATTTTCCGGGCGGGCG
This sequence comes from Microcoleus sp. Z1_B2, assembly GCF_036700325.1. Classification (NCBI taxonomy): domain Bacteria; kingdom Bacillati; phylum Cyanobacteriota; class Cyanophyceae; order Oscillatoriales; family Microcoleaceae; genus Microcoleus; species Microcoleus sp. Z1_B2. Next base: position 27,918 of record NZ_JAUBOQ010000013.1, on the reverse strand, counting down.
GGACGCCCACTCACAAGAATTTGATGGGACTTGAGAGTAAAATTTAGATGAGCCTGGGCTGATTACTTGGGGGAAACGATCGCACTATTGGGCAAAAAAACGGTGCGTTACACTCTTGTTAACGCACCCTAAAACAAACATTCAAAAAGTGTCTTTGCCCTCTAGCGGAACATACTGCTAACAGAACTATCTTCGTGAATCCGCCAAATAGTTTCTCCGAGCAAATTGGCTACCGAAAGCACCGTCAACTGCTTAAAACGGTTCTCTTCCGGCACAGGAATTGTATTCGTAACAATTACCTCTTCCAAAACCCCGCTAGACAAACGCTCGATGGCTGGAGGCGAAAACACCGCATGAGTAGCACAAGCATAAACCTGCCTCGCACCCTCGTGGCGCAACAATCTCGCGCCCTCAGAAATCGTGCCGGCAGTATCGATCATGTCGTCCACCAAAACAGCAGTTTTGCCCCTGACATCACCGATGAGGTTCATCACTTCTGCCACGTTGTGAGCTTGGCGGCGCTTGTCAATAATTGCCAGGGGAGCATCACCAAGCTTTTTGGCAAAAGCTCTCGCCCTAGCGACTCCGCCAACATCCGGCGAAACCACAACAATATCCGTCAATTGCTTGCTCGCCAGATAATCCAAAAGCACCGGCGAACCGTAAACGTGATCGAAAGGAATGTCAAAATAACCTTGAATTTGAGCCGAGTGCAAATCCATCGCCAAAATGCGACCTGCCCCAGCTTCCGTAATCAAATTAGCCACTAATTTTGCCGTAATCGACTCTCTTCCGGCCGTTTTGCGGTCAGCCCTAGCATATCCGTAATAGGGAATGACAGCAGTAATTTGTCTAGCCGAAGCGCGGCGACAAGCATCGATCATAATTAACAATTCCATCAGGCGATCGTTTACCGGACAGCAAGTTGGCTGAATCAAGTAAACATCGCAACCCCGAATCGATTCTTGAATTTGAACGTAGAGTTCCCCATCAGCAAACCGCTTGCGAACCATCGGCCCCAAATCGATCCCCAGATAGCGAGCCACCTCTTGGGCGAGGGGAATATTAGCAGAACCGGAAAACAGCCGCAGACGGTCATGGGCGGAAATTGGCGGCTCGGGAAGCGGAAGCGGTAAAGTAGCAGAACGGATCACAGCAGGCCTCTTGCAGGACGTTTATTCCATCGCTATCTTACCATCTGAAACTAGAAATATTCAGCCAATTTTTTAAGAGATTTAACATTCGAGGCGACCACAAGTGTTAAGTTAGGCGAATTGAATAGGACTTGCAGAAATATGTCCGAGAAACCGGGTTTCTAGCCCACATTCGACACCTTCAACGGTCACAATCGGTTTTTACTTATTTTGATCCAGCAATAAAACTATAAATTATACTAAAATACCGTATATTAACGGATAAATTACTTTTAAAAGGCATAATTTATTACTTTAAAGATAGAGTTTTCTGCGTAATTATGCTGTGTGACACCCCAGGGTGTGGAATGTGGGTTCTAGCTGAAATGTTGCACCATTGTCAATAAGCTTTTTAGGAACAGGCTGGACGGCCTGTTCCACAAGAAAATCTACTCTTTGTGGAACAGGTCGTCCAGCCTGTTAAGCGAGAATGGTGCAAGATGTGAGTTCTAGCGAACTCTGTACTGGCAGAAGTACGATCGCACTTGTGCCCCTGCGTCTAAAAGTTCTAGGGTGAGTCAATTTGGGGGTGAGGCTGCACTTGCAGTCTCACCCCCAAATTCCGTCGAAAGCCGAAGGCATCCGGGTTCAAGGCGATAAAAATGCCACCAACAGGCAATAAACTGGAAAAATACTGTAAAAAAAGTTAAGAATCGGAAGCACACTTCAGATTTTTGATATCGGGCAAAGCAAGGTAGAAATCGATGAGCTTAAGAGAACGCATTGACGCAGAAATCAAAGCAGCTATGAAGTCCAAGGACAAAGTTCGCTTGGAAACAGTTCGCGGCATCAAGAAATTTATTCTCGAAAAAGAAGTCAGCCTCCGTCCCTCCGGGCAAGAAACGCTGACAGAAGCTCAAGAAATGGAAATTTTGATGCAAATAGCCAAACAGCGCCGGGATTCGATCGAACAATACCGCAAAGGTGGCCGCGAAGATTTAGTGGCACAAGAGGAGGCGGAGTTGGCAATTGTTGAAGAGTATTTGCCGGCGCAGATGTCAGACGAAGAGGTGAGTCAAGTCGTTGACGAAGTGATTGCTTCGGTTGGCGCTACTTCTGCAAAAGATATGGGCAAGGTGATGGGCAAGGCTATGCAGCAGCTTAAGGGCAAAGCAGACGGTAACAGAATTCAAGACATGGTGAAAGCAAAGCTTAGTCAGTAGTCAGTAGTCAGTAGTCAGTAGTCAGTAGTCAGTAGTCAGTAGACATCTCCCATAAATAATCTCAAGCTTTATAGAGATGTAGGGCTTAGGTCGGGGGCGACAATTTATTAGGGCTAAGGCCAAAAAACCCGGTTTCTACGAAAAATCGTGCATTTCTCCCTTGAGATATTGACGCAGAAACCGGGTTTTTGATCGGATCTGCAGGTGGCAACCTCTGTGTTTTCGTGAAAAAACCCGGTTTCTGACCATCATTGCGTCCAAGAATGTCATAAAAAATGTAAAATACTAACTTTGGTCGGGACTGGGGACTACAGATAGTGAAGTATGCTCAAGAGCATTAAAGACCTAGCATTACTAAGTCTGTGAGCGATCGTCTATTTTTTAACAGTTTCTACTTAAACTTATGCAGCCACCTATTGCTATTGGAACTCTCCTACAAAACCGCTACCGCTTGGTGAATATTTTAGGTCAAGGAGGATTTGGCCGGACTTATTTAGTAGAAGATTTGGGACGGTTTCAAGAACGCTGCGCCCTGAAGGAATTGATTCCGGTGCAAAGCGGGCCATACGTTTTGGAAAAATCGAAGGAATTGTTTCAAAGAGAGGCGGCAATACTTTACCAAATTGGGCACCCACAAATTCCCCAGTTTCGAGCAATATTTGAAGAGAACCAGCGTTTGTTTTTAGTGCAGGATTACGTGGAAGGGATGACTTACCGCGAACTGTTGCTCGATCGAACTTCAAAGGGTCGCACCTTCACCGAAGCCGAAGTGTTGGTATTTATCCGGCAAATGCTGCCGGTACTGGCTCACATCCACGCCCGCGGCATCATCCACCGCGACATCTCCCCAGAAAATATAATTCGGCGCGAAAACGACCAGTTGCCGGTGCTGATTGACTTTGGAGTGGTGAAGGAACTCGCCACCAAAGTCCAGTCTCCCGAAGGAACAGCCCACGCGACAACAGTCGGTAAAATCGGCTACGCACCGATGGAACAGTTGCAAAGCGGGCGGGCAACAGCCAGCAGCGACCTCTACGCTTTAGCCGTAACGGCGATCGTCCTGCTGACAGGCAAAGAACCGCAGGAATTGCTCGATCAAACAACGCTGCAGTGGAATTGGCAGCAGCAAGCGCAGGTGAGCACGGGTTTGGCTTTGGTGCTAAATCGGATGTTGAGCCGATCTCCGGGCGATCGATATCAATCTGTCAGCGAAGTCGCCCAAGCACTCGACGCCCAAACTAATCCTAAACCTAGCCAGCCAACTGTACCGCCCGCGCCAGTAGTGGTGCAGACAAACCCTTCGCTAATAGCAACGGTGGCCGTGGGCAGGCCGCCAGAGCCCGCCGCCCAGAGTTCCCACCCCCAAAAAAACCAGCCAGACCCGTTAATTGAGCCTGCTGCCGACACTTTTTGGGACAATCCCATTGCTGCGATCGGACTGCTGGCCGGCTTAGTAATCTTGACGGGCTTCGGTTCCTGGGCTTTAGTCGGCTCATTTCTCAACAATTCGCGCCCCAAACCCACTCCGACACCGCCAGCACTTACAAGTCCGACGCCGACACTAACTCCGGTACCAAACCCGCTACCTTTGCCAACCCCAACCCCGCAACCTTTGGCAACCCCAAGCCCAGAACCTGTGCCAGAACCAAGCCCAGAACCTTTGCCGGAACCAACCCTAGAACCTTTGCCGGAACCAAGCCCAGAACCTTTACCAGAACCGAACCCAGAACCTTTGCCTGAACCAAGCCCAGAACCTTTACCAGAACCAAGCCCAGAACCAAGCCCAGCGCCAACTCCGACCCCAGCGCCGACTCCAGCGCCGACTCCAGCGCCCAAACCTGCGCCCAAACCGGCGCCCGCACCCAAACCAACACCCGCGCCGTCGCCAACACCGTCGCCAACACCAGCACCAACTCCCGCGCCAACACCGGAACCAGCCCCAACACCCGCGCCCTCGCCGGAACCAGCGCCAACACCGGAACCATCGCCGGAACCGGAACCAACTCCTGCACCGTCGCCGGAACCGGAACCGGAACCCGCGCCGGAACCGGAACCAGCACCAACACCCGCACCATCGCCCGAACTATAAACTTCTGGCAAAATTCCCCTAGACTGAGGTTGAGGCCAATTACTTGTTAGCTATTTGCCAATGAACTCGCTGCTAATTGCTGGAACTGATACCGACGCGGGCAAAACTGTTTTGACCACCGCTCTGGCTGCTTATTGGCAAATGTATTTTCCCGATCGCAGTTTGGGAATTATGAAACTCATGCAAACAGGAACGGGCGATCGCGAACTCTACACCCGTTTGTTTTCCCTCGACCAATCCCCCGAAGAACTCAATCCGCTGCACTTTGATGCGCCTCTAGCACCACCAATTGCAGCCGAACGGGAGGGGAGACGTATCGAACTCGAAAAGGTCTGGACAGCGTGGCAAAGCCTCTCTGAACGCAAGGATTTTGTGTTGGTGGAAGCTTTGGGAGGGCTGGGATCGCCTGTAACGTGGGAACTGACGGTGGCCGATATTGCTAGGGATTGGCGGCTGAGAGGGGTTTTGGTAGTACCTGTGAAGTTGGGGGCGATCGGGCAAGCTGTGGCGAATGTTGCTCTCGCCAAACACACTGGTTTTAAGCTCAGAGGAATTGTGCTCAATTGCGTTAAAGCTTATTCTGAACAAGAAATTGCCGATTTAGCGCCCGTTGACTTGATCCAGTCGCTGACTCAAATACCTGTGTTGGGTATTTTGCCGCATTTAGATGACCCGACTGACCTTGCTAAATTAGCTAAAATTGCTTCAGATTTAGATTTAGAACAGTTACTGCCAGGGGTTAATTTAGTTCCTCAGACTTCTAAATAACCCTATTCTCAACACCTCTCTTTCTCATTCTTCTCTTCCTCTGCGTACTCTGCGTCCTCTGTGGTTAAAAACTAAGATTTTATTTGAACCGCAGAGAGCGCAGAGAGCACAGAGAAAGAAAAGAGAGAGTTTTACAAATTGCTATAAGGAGAATAAAACATGGTTTCTACTTTACCGAATTTAACCTCTGTCGATTTATCTCAGTTGCGGCTGGAAATTAGAAATTTGCAGCCTCAGCTAGTCGAATGGCGTCGCCTTTTGCATCAAAGGCCGGAGTTGAGTTTTGATGAAAATTTAACGGCGCAGTTTATCTCACAAAAGTTGCAGGAATGGGGCATTGAGCATGAAACTAATATTGCTAAAACTGGTATTGTCGCCACTATAGACAGCGGCAAACCGGGGCGGGTTTTGGCAATTCGGGCGGATATGGATGCTTTGCCTATTCAAGAAGAAAATGAGGTGGATTATCGATCGCAGCATGATGGAATTATGCACGCTTGCGGCCACGACGGCCACACTGCGATCGCCCTCGGTACTGTCTGTTATCTTGCTAAGCACAAACACAGCTTTTCGGGGAAAGTAAAATTTATCTTTCAGCCCGCCGAAGAAGGGCCAGGAGGCGCAAAACCGATGATTGAAGCGGGAGTTTTGAAGAATCCTGATGTTGATGCGATCGTCGGTTTGCATTTGTGGAACAATCTACCTTTGGGCACTGTAGGCGTCCGCAGCGGCGCGCTGATGGCGGCTGTGGAAGTTTTTGACTGCACGATTTTTGGCAAAGGTGGGCACGGTGCAATGCCACATCAGACTGTGGACTCGATCGTAGTTACAGCCCAAATTGTCAGCGCTTTGCAGGCTATTGTCGCGCGGAATATTGACCCGATCGACTCAGCGGTAGTAACTGTCGGCAAATTCCACGCAGGCCACACCCACAACGTGATTGCCGATACTGCTCAAATCGGTGGTACGGTGCGCTATTTCAATCCTGCATATCAAGGTTATTTTGCACAGCGAATCGAGCAAGTAATTGCTGGAATTTGTCAGAGTCACGGCGCTAATTACCAATTAGATTATTGTGCGCTTTATCCGCCAGTTATTAATGATTCGAGAATAGCTGAATTGGTGCGCGGCGTCGCAGAATCCGTTGTCGAAACTCCTGCAGGAATCGTGCCGGAATGTCAAACAATGGGCGGCGAGGATATGTCGTTCTTTTTGCAAGAAGTCCCCGGTTGTTATTTCTTTTTAGGTTCGGCAAATCCAGAGAAAAACTTGGCTTACCCGCACCATCACCCGCGTTTTGATTTTGATGAAACTGCGCTGGGGATGGGTGTAGAAATGTTTGTGCGGTGTGTGGAAAAGTTTTGTGTGAATCAATGAAAGATTGTGTCATTCGGTGGGGGCGGGTTTATGAGATTATTGATTTTAGGCAATGATAGTTTGTAAAACCCGCCCCTACAGCAATCATATCTATTTAATTCGATCTCTTGCACCCGCCGTCAAAAAACTGTAGGGGCGGGTTCACCAAAAGATTTAAAGAATGCAGACAGCTTAAATAAACCCGCCCCCACCCCACGCGAGAGTCTTTTTACCGAGTTTGAAAGATATTCTGCACCATTTTTTTATCTACACTCGCCGCCGCCTTATCCAATTCGGCAATCTCCCCGGAGTCTAACTCCCACCCCAAAGCACCAATATTATCCCTCGCCTGTGCCGCAGATTTCGCCCCCGGAATCGGAATAGTTTCTTTGCAGATGCACCAGTTGATTGCTACCTGCGAAACAGTCTTGTTTCTGAATGCCGCTATTTCTCGCAAACATTCCAAAAGCGATCGCATTCCCGGAAGTAGCTGCTTGCACGCCAAACCTCGAATACCTTTAGGAAGAGGGCCGTTTTCGGAATATTTACCCGTCAGCAACCCCAAGGCTAGAGGACTGTAAGCAATCAATTTTATCCCCAATTCATCGCAAACATCTTTCAATCCAAGTTCTGTCACTGGATAGGTAGAAAGTAGCGAATATTGCACTTGTAAAGTAACAATAGGAATTTGGCGATCGCTAAATCTTTGATGCACCCATTTCAGCCGTTTCGGCCCGTAATTAGACAAGCCCACTCCCTTGACCAATCCTTGCTCGTAAAGGTCAGCCAGACCATCCAAAAGAGCCCCCTCTTGCCAAGGAGCGTAATTAGCTGTAGACCAGTGCATTTGCACCAAATCTACATTTTTTCCGAGGCGCGCCGCAGAGGCTTTGCCAGCCGATATCATTGATTGTCGCGTCAGTCTCCAAGGATAAGCAGCCAGTTTTGTCGCAATACAAATACTCTCTTTATTTGCACCTTGATATTGTTGAGAAAACAGCCCCAAAAGCTGTTCGCTACGTCCGTTTAATTTCCCCGTTCCGTAAGAGTCCCCGGTATCGAATAAAGTGACACCGTTACTAACACAAAGATTGAAAACGGCTTGCAATTCCTCGTCCATACTTTCATTGTAGCCCCAGAGGAATCTGTTGCCCCATGCCCAAGTGCCGCAGCCCATTTTTGGAAGTAAAATTTTTTGGTTAGTTGGCATTTTTTGATGGTAGTTGTTGGTAATACGGATATTTTATAGGAACATAATTCGGTATCCCCTAGCCCCCAGTAGAGCTGTTTCATACTGCCACAGGCTGCCAGGGACTCAAGTCCCTGTCTAATAGCATAAGTCGGTTAAAACCGACTGAAATAGTAATCTCAATTTTGAAAATTAGAGTTACACATATATTCTGCGCTAACTCTATACAAAAACAGCTTTGATAGAATTGCTACAGTCGTCTTTAGACGACTTCAGCTATGAGACAGGGGTTTAAACCCCTGTCGGACTGTCGGACTAATGGCACACCCTACAAAGTTACTAATGACTGATGACTCTTTAATTCTTTTACGTGGTTGGTGATGGCGAAGGTGGGCTGTTTTTGGTAGGTTGCTCTGGCTTAGCTTTGGGGTCTGGTTTTGGTGGCGCAGGTGGAGGGAAAGTCGCCGCGCGTCTGGGTATTTGTAGCGCTGTTCGGAATGCAGAAGACGGGAAGAAAGCACTAAATTGAGAAAGTCGAACTGCTAGAGGTTCGGGTGCATATTCCCACAAGCTTTCGTAGTAGAAGAAAGCGGCGCCTAAGCCGTATTCTTGGACTGCTCGCACCTGAGATTTAATTTGCTGAATCGGTACTGGGTTATTTCTCAAACCAGTCATAATCCCAACTCCGGTGGGAATTTTTTGCTGTGCTTCTTGCATTTCTGGACGGTTAAGCTTGTCTACAAATGATTCTAGATTGGAACGGTAGACTTGCACGATTAGCTCGTCGGCAATATCCAAACGCACCCAAGTCAGCCAATCTTGTAAGTGATGTTTGTAAGCAAACTCGTAGTAATTGGGAGAAATTGAGAAAATTGCATTGGGTTTGACTGCTTTGACGGCTTGATTTAGCTGCGACATAAAAGCGGTGATTTTATTGGCTCGCCACCGCACCCATGCTGGGTTTTGAAAATCTTTTGGCGGAGCTTTTTTTGTTTCTTTGGTATACAAAGCAACTGTGTAGTCATCGTATCCAAATTCAGACGGCAAACTCATGTGATCGTCAAATTGAATGCCGTCGGCGTTGTATTGAGTGGTAATTTCTAGTACGAGTTTGGTAATGAATTGCTGAACTTCTGGATGAAAGGGATTGAGCCAAACTACTTCGCCACCTGCACCGATTGATGTTTGGCTGCCGTCCTGTTTTTGTGTCAGCCAATCGGGATGATTTAAGGCTAATTCTGAGGTGGGAGGAGCCATGAAACCAAACTCAAACCAAGGAATTACTAGCAGGCCTTGGCGGTGAGATTGAGCGATTAAATCGGCGATCGTATCTTGTCCGTCTAACCCTCTGTAAACAAAGGGTTGAATGTCTTTTTGCTGCGCTACATTGCTGGGATACATTGCATAGCCAGAATTCCAGACTACGGGATAGATTGTGTTAAAATTTAACCGTTTTAGTTTGCTGACAGCATCTCCTAGTTTGCGACGATCTCTGAGGATGTCTTTGTCGTTTGTCGTCATCCAAACGCCGCGAATTTCCTGGCGGGGTTCCTGGGCGATCGCCGGAATGAAGTTGTTCGCCAGCAATACTATAATGAATGAGAGGGCAAACAGAAGCGGGAAAAGAGTTTTAATCGATCGCTGCCAACGGCGCGGAATGATGCGTAATGTCATAGTTTTGAATGGTGAGTTAGCTATTGAAACACACCCTGGCATAATTTGGTGATAAAATTTGCTCGCTCTACAGTCTACAGCCATTTGCGCTGAATGTGGAATCGGTTAACTGAAATGGGTGAATTGATGTGCTGCGATCGCAACTGAGCCAAGTATAATCTGCGATACAGAGGGTAGGTGACAGGATTCTGTCTAACTGCTGGGAAATCATTAATTACGCACTGCCAGCTTTCCTTACCGGACAGTGCGGCCCCAGGAGTGCGAGTGCTGTACAATATTGGTGCTGGAACATCTCGATCGAACATCTGTAATTGTGAAACATTTAGTGTTAATTGGCGGCGGTCACAGTCATGCTATCGTATTAAAAATGTTCGGTATCAACCCGCTGCCCGGTGTGCGTTTGACTCTGATTAGCGACGTGCTGCACGCGCCTTATTCCGGGATGCTGCCGGGACACGTTGCCGGGTTTTACGATTATGATGAATGTCACATTGATTTGCGATCGCTCGCGGAATTTGCCGGGTGTCAAATATTGGTCGATCGGGCGATCGCGATCGACCTTAACAAAAATTTAGTTATTTGTCAAACTTGTCCTCCGATTAATTTTGATGTGCTTTCTGTGGATATCGGCAGCACTCCTGCGACTTTATCTGTACCGGGTGCGGCAGAATATGCAATTGCAGCTAAACCCGTACCGGAGTTTTTATCTAGCTGGAATCAGTTAATTTCCGAAAGGCAAAACTCTCTCCAAAAACTGCTGCGGATAGCCATTGTCGGCGGCGGTGCCGGCGGCGTAGAATTAGCATTAAATATGCAATCTCGATTGGGGAAGGAAGAAGGGTTCGGCAACAGATTGTGTAACGGATTTAACGGATGGATATTAAGGTACAGCGAAAGACGTAAGAGAGAAAAGGGAAGGGGGAAGAAAGAAGAAGAATTAGAAATTCATTTGTTTCACAGCGGTGCGGAATTGATGCAGGGACACAATCAGCGGGTGCGTCGCCGCCTTCAAGAAATTCTCATAAGTCGCGGCATTCAATTGCATTTAAAGGAAAAAGTTTGTGCTGTAAAAAAAATCGAGAGGGAAACCAATCCTCAATTCCCTACCAATTACCAAATTTCCTGTAAATCCGGTTTAAAATTAGAGTGCGATCGCATATTTTGGGTGACACAAGCATCGGCAGCCAATTGGATAAGAGAATCCGGTTTAGCAGCCGACTCAAACGGCTTTATGCAAGTCAACGATTGCCTGCAATCAGTCTCTCACCCCAACGTATTTGGGGCTGGCGATATCGCTGCGATGGTTAATTATCCGCGCCCCAAAGCAGGCGTTTTTGCCGTGCGTCAGGGCAAACCGCTGTTTGAGAATTTGCAGCAGTTTTTATTAGAAAAACCGCTGAAACCCTTTGCACCGCAGGAACAGTACCTAGGGTTAATTGGTACTGGGAATAAAAGGGCGATCGCATCTCGCGGCAATTTCATGTGGGAATCACGGTTGTTGTGGTATTGGAAAGATTGGATCGATCGCCAATTTATGCAAAAATTTAGCAATCTGCCCAAAACCCGCCATACCAAATAGCAATACATTCAAATATTCTCCTCTGTTCCTCTGCGTTCTCTGCGTCCTCTGCGGTAAAGAAAAAAAGTATTATTCAAAAACCCTTTAAGCTTGCTATAGTAATATCAGAAGTCAGAAAAACTAACTATGTTCAGAAAAATTGGATTTGGGCTGCTTTGGATTGCATTTATCACCTACGCCTTTGTATTTGCACCACCCGACAGCCCTGAAAAAACCATCACACTAATTACCAATATTTCCACAGGCAAAATAGCAGACATCAACCCTTTAATTGTAGCGTTATTCAACCTCATGGGAGTCTGGCCGCTCATCTACAGTTGCGTCTTATTTGCTGACGGCAGGGGCCAGAAAATACCTGCATGGTTATTTGCCACTTTATCCTTTGGCGTCGGCGCCGTTGCCTTGCTGCCTTATTTAGCCCTGCGCGAACCTAATCCAGAATTTGCCGATCATAAAAATATCTTTTTAAAGATATTAGACTCCCGTTTTACGGGAATTTTCTTAACATTAGCTGCGGTTGGTTTAGTTGCCTTTGGCTTGACAAACGGCGATTGGTCTGATTTTATTCAGCAGTGGCAAACCAGCCGTTTTATCCACGTAATGAGTTTAGATTTTTGTATGCTTTGCCTACTATTTCCTGCCTTATTAGGAGACGATATGGCGCGCCGAGGAATGCAGAACTCTACAGCATTTTGGGCAGTAACATTAGTGCCGCTGTTCGGGCCGTTGGCTTATCTTTGCACGCGCAAACCGCTGCCGGAAACTAATACTAAAACTGTTACAAATTAGACAGCAGTGCTGGTAATTTTCAGTTTAATCTATGGATCATCCATCACAAGTAATCAGAGAAGAAACAGGCAAGATGCCTGTTTCACAATAAGTAAGTTTTATTGTGGGGAGTAGGGTTGGGCTTATAGCCCGCCCATGAAACACTGATTACAAATAGTGCCAAATCTGAGTATGAATGTAAATAATTATCTCCCAGTCTCTAGCAAATGAAAAAATTTCCTATTGTTGGCATCACAACATACAACCGCTGTCCAGCAGGCGAATATCGCTTAAATGGAACTTATATTGATGCAGTTCAGGCGGCTGGTGGCATTCCGATTTTACTGCCTCCCAATCAATTAGATCCGGCTAGTATTTTGGATGCAGTAGATGGTTTGATTTTTTCCGGGGGCGGAGATATCAACCCAGAACTTTATGGCGGTTATGTCGATCGCACAGTTTACTCGGTTAATGCAGAACGCGACAATTTTGAATTAAGCTTAGCAAAGCTAGCTTTGAAGGCTGACATACCTGTGTTGGGGATTTGCCGGGGAATGCAAATGTTGAACGTAGCCAGCGGCGGCAGTTTGGTGATTCACGTACCGGATGCTTACGGAGACGAGGTTAATCACGGATCGGGAATTCCCCCGCGCGCGATCGAGCATACCATTGAAATTGAACCCAACAGTCGGCTAGCAAAAATTATGGGAAAAACTTCAACAACAGTTGTTTCCTGGCATCATCAAGCAGTGCGAAAGGTAACATCCGATTGGCGAATTGTAGCCGATGCACCTGACACTTTGGTAGAAGCAATGGAGCACTGCTATCACCCTTGGATGATAGCAATTCAATGGCACCCAGAAATGTCGCCAAACTGTTCGGTAAACTCTCGAATTTTTCAGGCTTTCGTAGAAGCAGCAGCTTCAAGATTTATGAATTCTACCAAGTCAGAATCCCAAGCAATTCCTACATTTTTGTAGTCACTTATTCTTGATAGTCAGTATCTATTTCAATATCCAGGGTATCTTCATCTATTCTGACATACAGAACATTCGGGCGACAGCAAACCTGACAATCTTCGATATAAGATTGCTCCATACCACCGCTGATATCAACAAAAGTTGTACTCGGTTCGCCGCAGAAAGCACAGTAATATTCAGCCGTTGTTTGCATTTTTCTCGCACTCTCTTTTTGTGACTTCGTGGCGGTAGCGAAACATATCTGTTAACCGCATTTCCACCCACCAACCTAACAGCAAATCGACAATCGGGCCGCCGGGAATCGAAAATGCGTTAGCGAAGCCCTCGAAGAGGATCGCATCTGTCAATCTAGTCTTGCCATTTTCTGCTGTAAACTCGTGTCGGTGAACCCAACGTGCCATTGGCCCCTCAGTTTGTTCATCAACAAACAACCGATATTGTTCGCACTCAGTGTGAGTCGCCACCCATTTTACAGGAATCGGCCCCAATAACAGGCGAAATTCTGATACAGCACCCACATCGAGTCCCCCTTCGTGGCGAATGATTTTCACCGGTTGCCAAGGCGGAGTCAAAAGTTGCAGAATGTCGGGCCTTTCGTGAAAGTTCCAGACTGTTTCAACAGTTGCATTAATTAGGGATGAATATCGAAAATTAGGCATTTTGTAGATTAAGTTAAACAGTTATTTGCGATCGCGTTTCAGCATTTGCAGTATTATCCTCTGTATCAGTACAAACAGCAACAGTTAGTCTCAATCCCAAAGCATTCAGCCAAGTTCCCAGATTATAAATCGCATCACTTCCTTGCTGCGACAGCAATTCATCCAGTTTTTTTAAGTGCAATTCATATTGTTCAGGAGTCATTTTTGGTTGACCCAAAGCTTCTGCTACATCGCTGAGAGCTCGTTTTAGCAGTTCAGGTTCCGGCTCTTCCTCCTCTAATGTCGCCGTTATATAGGCGGCTGACAATGCCGGGTTTTTTCTCAGAGATTCAATCAAAAACGGATGATAAGGTAGGCTTTTAGGCATTGTCTTAACTCCTATAATCTGTCCAGTATTCTTTAGCTTGGCGGATATCTCTGTCTTGAGTGCTTTTATCGCCTCCGCAGATGAGAATCACAATTGTTATTCCTATTTGTCCAAAATAGATGCGGTAGCCAGGCCCATAATTGATTTTGAGTTCGCATACGCCTTCCCCCACGGATCGATAATCTCCTAAATTACCATCAGCAATTCGGTTAAGCCTAGATATAATCTTGGCTTGAGCATTGATATCTCTCAGCGAATCAAACCACTGATCGAAAGGCACTTTGTTATCTGGCGTCGTATAACGCTGAATTTCTCTCGGTTGGACTTCGGGCATAATTATATTATAGTGCGTCACTCATCCCAGTATCCTGGCAATTAATTATACTCAAGAAATGCCACAGGGGAAAGATGGAAAAACTTAGCTAACTTTTGAATTTGACTCGCCGTCAGTTCCCGCTTTCCCTTCATCACCTCAGATACCCAAGACTCGGATTCAAAAATATCAACCAAATCTTTTTCTTGAATATTGTCTTCAACCATCAATGCTTTCAGTAGTGCGATACCTTTCAAAACTGGCATTGGCTCATGTTTTTGTTCGTAATCATAAACAAGAGTACCCAACACGTTTAAGTAATCCCGATCGTCCTGCGTGAGATTTCTCCGACTCACAATAGAATCAATCCGATTTTGTGTAGCGATTAACTCAGCTTCACAAGTAATGGGACGCGGTGGAAAAGTTGTGATTATCTCAATATAGTAGCTACTAGGAGTTTTTAAACCAGTCGTCATTTTTCCAGTTCTCCTTATTATATTCTGCATGAGTTAAAACACAGCGGACAAACACTATCTGGTATTCATAATCGATAAAAGCAATTAACCGATAGTTATTGCCACCAATATTAAATACCGTAAAGCTACCTACTAAGTCAGCCGAAGGAAATACTTTACGAATATCTACTAAACTTTGCCATTCAGCATCACAGCTACGCTGATACCATAGCAACAGACTTGTTTCAGCATTGGGGTGTGTTTCCCAAAATTCTTTTAGTCGTTTTCGGCTAATGACACGCATGAGGCTATTATAATCTAATTTACTAAACGCGACTTAGTGAATTCTCACATTCTTGATTTGGCTGTCGTGTTGTATGACTCATCGCCTCAGCCAAATGCTTCTTCAAAGTCGCCTCCGGTAGCGGTCCTTTTAAATGACTCCAAGGCAAAACCTGCTCCAATTCCCACTCTTGAAAAACATAAAAATTCATCTCCGGCAACTGTCCCCGCAACTCCTTAAACGCCCGCCGATAACTGCCCAAAGTATCGCCGTAATGCCGCACTAATTCCAACAGCCGAGACAACCGCCGATCGCCCTTTGACAACAACCCCTGAATCACCGACCAGTTATAGCTTTCAGGTCTAAATTCTAAACCCAACTTCCGCAATTCTTTATCTAAAAACTTCAGCCTCTTCTCCGCATCTTTATTCACTCCAAACCACTGAAAAGGAGTGTGAGATTTCGGGACAAAAGTGCTGCATCCCAGAGTCAACCGCAAACCGGGAACAGCTTTTCTAATCGCCCGCATCATCGCCACCGTCTCCTCTAAATCCTCCATTTCTTCGCCGGGAATTCCCGCCATCCCGTAAAGTTTAATTCCCTTTAATCCGCCAGCCTTAGCATTGATAGCAGCTTGAATAATTTCGTCATTTGTGAGTTTTTTGTTAACGATTTTGCGGAGGCGATCGCTCCCGCTTTCCACCGCAATCGTCACAGATTTGCTGTCTCTGTTTGTCAATATTTCGGCTAGCTTAACTGTCACAGTATTCGTCCTTACCGAAGAAAGACTCAACCGCACGCCGTCGTATTTCGGATGATTCAAATGATCCAGCAACGCTTCAAATTCCGGGTGCTGAGTCACCGAAGCACCCAACAAACCCAAACGATTAGTCACAGCTAAACCCCGATCGATCGCCGGAATTAACGAATCCTCCAAACTCGCAGTTCTAAACGGCAAAGTCAGATAACTTGCCAAACAAAAACGGCACATTTCTGGACAACTACGAACCACTTCCACCATGTAAATATTTTCCCAAGCAGCTTTTTCTGTCACCACAGTGGAAGCAGATAAAGTATTGCCGCGGTACGTCTGTTTTTCAACCATACTGGGAATTCCCGAATCGACAGGATGAATCGATTTAATCCCCTCAGCCGCATCCAGATAAGTTACTTCGTACAAACTGGGGACGTAAACTCCCGGAACTTGGGCTAAATGCCGCAATTTAGTTTGTCTGTCGGCGCTACGGACTTCTTTATAAGCATCAATAAAATTGTCAATGAGATGTTCGCCATCTCCCAGCAAAATCACATCAAAAAAATCGGCAAAAGGTTCTGGATTCGCCGTGAAAACCGGGCCACCCCCGAAGACGATCGGATGATTATCAGTTCGTCGTGACGCCCAAATCGGAATTTCTAGAGATTCCAATAAATTTAGAATATTTACATAGTCTAGTTCCCAAGAAAGCGAAAATCCCAGTAATTCTGGATTTCGGGGAAGTTGTTCGCTGATATCAGTAAATAAACGACTGACTTCAATATCCGATCGCACAGCCAAAGTGGCCCACACTATCTGATAGCCGAGACTGGTAATACCCACCGTGTACTCGTTGGGAAAAGCAAAAATAGTCGGGATAGCATCAGCATCGGGGGTTGCTGGGGCAAATAGTAAGCGTTCTTGGGCAAATGGATTAGGATTCATCCGATTTTAGATTTTAGATTTTAGATTTTAGATTAAGCTGTTGTGCATTTAAATAGAATGTCAAAAAACAATCTAATTCTTGTGGGGTGGGCGTCTCGCCCGCCCTGAATATGCAATTTAAATGCGTGACAGCTTAGGGAATTTATCCCACGGATAAATCCGGGAGTTTGTGACCAAATTGCTTTTGATCGCGGGCAAGTTTAGCCTTAGCAATAAAAAATCTAATTATAGCTCATAAATGACTCTAACCTGAAGTTGACACCTGTACCTTCTGGTAACAGACAACTGACAAATGACCGAAAACAATTGGTTGCGAGGCCGCCGGATTCATCAGCGGATAAGGAATGAGAATTAAATAACTTCCACTCTTGAAAGTGGGATGGGCGTCCCGCCCGTCATGAGTGGACGGGCGGGACGCCCATCCCACAAGAACAATTAAAATTGTAAGTTATTTAATTCGCGAGCCTAAGCAAAAAAAGCTCGGCATCCCATAAACCTGAGAACGGTACAGCCCGTGGGTGGTTAATCGAAAATCGAAAATCGAAAATCGAAAATCGATTGACTTGTTGAAAGTTAGTCTGAAATAGAATCGCGATCGTCCTGACTTTTCGGAGTCGGCGGTGCACTGTGAAAAGTTGCAATCAGCAAACAGATAATCCCAGCATTAATAAACACATCGGCTAGATTAAATACGGGGAACCGAATGATCCGAAAATCGATAAAATCTACAACATGGCCCGAAACAAATCGATCGATCCCATTCCCTAGTGCTCCCCCCAAAATCAAACCGTAGCCAGCTTGTTCCCAGCGGTTAATTCGCGGCCCGAACCAAGCCAGCACCATCAATCCCACACTAACGGCCAAAGACAGCCACCGCAACCAAATCGCCCCGCCATTGCTGAACAGACTAAAAGCCGCACCGGTATTAACAACATAAGTGAAGTGAAACACTCCGGGTAACAGCGGCTGCGTCTGCGGAGGAACCGTCAATTCAAAATTTTGCACCACCCAAAACTTAGCCAGGTGGTCTAAAACTAAACTGATAACAGCAGCAACCCAGAACAAGGGATTTCTTTTAAAACGCATGAATTAAGCAATAGAAAATGGGGCATCGGGCATGAGAGAATTTACTCCAATCTCACGTGTCATTATGAGCAGAATGCAGTGCAGGAAAGCAATCCCAGCCGCAGCGCGATGACTCTCTCGTTGGGCAATGTATAGTATAACCTTATTTGACACAACAACCAATCCCCGATTACCAATTCCCAATTCCCAATTACCCAATCAATAAAACATCAAGCGGCGCAAAGTAAATGACAACACTGCGATCGCACAAACTACCGCCAATTGTCCCGGCAGAGGATAAACCGAATATTTAAGAATCTCATCGAATAAAGGTGTTTTTTTTGCTGGAGGCAGCCAGTAAGTAAAAATTAGATAAATTAAGCCGATCGCGTGAACTGTGAACAAACCGCACAAACAGCTAAAAGCCATAGATTCCAGCCGCGAAGCCACCTTAAAAGCCACCCAGCCGCACACCCAAGCACCAGGCACAAAACCCAGCAAATACCCAAAACTCGCTTCTTTGAGATAGCCGATGCCGCCGCCTTGAGAAAAAACTGGCCACAAAGTTAATCCTAATGCCAAATAGGCAATTTGCGAGAGAGCCGCAGCATTTTTTCCCCCCATGCAGCCTACTAGCAAAACGGCTCCAATTTGATAGGTAACACCTAAAGAGTACGCCTGAAGTCCTCGATCGTCCCACAACCCAATCGGGATTGTGACAGATGCAGGCAAAAAAGTGCCTCCTATCGTCAGGAGCAAACCAATAACAGCCCAGATTAATTCAATAGGAGCAGGCATTATAGCAGAAGAAAGAAGGAAGACCGAAGTTGCAATCGACCGTTTATGTTTGTGCAATTAAGAACGTCCTCACCGTCAGGGCGGTTGCTATATCATCAAACAGCATTCCTCAGAATGTATTTGTCAGATGCAAGCTTCAATGCCCGCAGCTTTTAAATTCTTAATCCTAGCACTACTATCAAAATAACCACCATTGTATGGTTTTCTGGTTCTCAAGCTTCGATCTTGTGATAATTTAATGGAGAATTTTTCGCGATCGGGCGATCGACTGCTTGTTTCCGTAGCTATTTCTCTGCCATATATCTTATAACGTCACAATTGTCAAGTTCATTAATAACATTAATAATATTAATTAATATTAAATTGGGATTAAGTGTAAAGATTCTTAACCTAACCTTTACTTTTGCGCGCTATGCTGATGCGGGACACCCATATAACGATCGCAGCTTTTGTATACCTATGCTTTTTCGTCTTAACTTGATTAATCCAAACCGTTTGACTACTGCAATTTCCGCTATGGCGATCGCCCTCAGTGTAGCAGCTTGCGGCGGCGAGACCACAACCACAGGCAGCAGCCCCACCCCCGGCGACACCGCAGCTAGCCCCGTTGCAGCCACCGGCACAGCAGCAAACACCAAACTCGCCCTAGCCTCAGACGTAGCCCTGACGGGTGCCGGCGCGTCATTCCCAGCACCCCTGTACCAGCGCTGGTTTCAAGATTTCAACACAGCCAATCCCAAATTACAGATCAATTATCAGTCAGTGGGCAGCGGTGCCGGAGTCGAACAGTTTACCAAAGGTACGGTAGACTTTGGAGCCAGCGACACCGCCATGAGTGACGAGGAAATTGGGAAGGTGCCAGCGGACAAAGGCGTGCTCTTGCTGCCGATGTCGGCTGGCAGCATCGTGATCGCCTACAACCTGCCAGACGTACCCGAACTGAAGTTGCCAAGAGCCGTTTACACAGATATCTTCTTGGGGAACATCACCAAGTGGAACGACCCCAAAATTGCAGCAGCTAACCCAGGCGCTAAACTGCCAGACCAAAATATCACAGTTGTACACCGTTCTGACGGCAGTGGTACGACAGACGTATTCACAAAACACCTCAGCGCCATCAGTCCAGAATGGAAAGAAAAAGTAGGGGAAGGCAAGACAGTAGAGTGGCCTTCTGCCGGTAAGATTGGTGGCAAGGGGAATGAAGGTGTGACAGCTTCTATTCAACAAACCGTTGGCGCTATAGGCTACATTGAGTACGGCTACGCCAAGAACAACAATATCAAGTTTGCTGCCCTGGAGAATAAAGCCGGCAATTTTGTAGTCTACAACGACGCAGCGGGGGCCAAAACCCTTGAAGCAGTGGTACTACCGGAGAATCTGCGGGCGTTCATTCCCGATCCGGAAGGGGCAGAGTCCTATCCTATTGTTAGCTACACTTGGATGCTCATCCCCAAAACAGTTGCTGACCCCAACAAAGCCAAAGCAATCGAGGCCATGATTGAATACGGCTTGAATGAAGGTCAAAAGGTCAGCCCTGAATTGGGCTACGTTCCTCTGCCCCAAAACGTTAAAGAAAAAGTAGCCGCGGCCGCTGACGGCATCAGCCCAGACTACAAGATTGAGGTTGCCAAATAGTAATTGTTGACTGTTGACTGTTGACTGTTGACTGTTGACTGTTGACTGTTGACTGTTGACTGTTGACTGTTGACTGTTGGAAAAAAGGGAAAAGAAAAAAGCAAGAGAGATATTTCTGTAGGGGCGGGTTCACCGACAATAATTGCCTAAAAGCAATAATCTGATCAACCCGCCCCACCCAACGGTAAATCGCCATTTACCTCTTTCAACATACAAGGGTCAGGTTTTACCAGAAATATTTGTTGAAAAGTCAGGGGATTAATCAACCCGCCCCTCTTTGATTTTATTTATCGTCTTTCTTTCTGCTTCCTTCTAGCTTTTTCCGAAACAGACTATTTTCCGCTACTATATATTTGGTTTTTTTTTCTATGATTTCAGATAATCACAGCGCTCAATCAGAGAGCCGATCGCGCTCTGGGGCAGAAAAATCCTTAGATCAAGGCTTTATCTGGCTCACGCGGATTTTGGGCATAGGAGTAGGTGTAATTTTGCTGCTAATCGCCCTCACCGTTGGTTACAGGGCTTTACCTGCGATTCAAGAGTACGGTTTGGGATTTCTGTTTAGCAGTAGCTGGAATCCGGTTAAAGAAGAGTACGGTGCGCTGCCGATGATTTACGGGACGATCGTCAGTTCGGCGATCGCGCTCCTAATTGCGGTACCATTAGGAGTAGGGACTGCCATCTTCTTGAGTGAAGATTTTTTGCCGCTCCCAGTGCGTACAGCTTTGGTTTTTTTAGTAGAACTTTTAGCTGCCATTCCCAGCGTAGTCTACGGTTTGTGGGGAATTGCTGTATTGATTCCCATTATTACCACTCTCGGCAAGTTTCTCAACGGCACTTTGGGATGGCTGCCGATTTTTAGCACCCCGCCAGTGGGCCCGGGAATGTTACCAGCCGGAGTAATTTTGGGAGTCATGACTTTGCCCATTATTACTGCTATCTCCCGCGACTCTTTGGCAAGTCTCCCCCCCGAATTGCGGCAAGCATCTCTCGGTTTAGGAGCTACTCGCTGGACAACCATTTTTAGAGTGCTCGTACCGGCGGCTTTTTCCGGCATTGTCGGCGGAATTATGCTTGGGCTCGGTCGCGCGATGGGAGAAACAATGGCCGCAACTCTGTTAATTGGCAATTCCAATCAGTTAAGTCTTTCTGTGCTAGCTCCGGCAAATACTATTGCTTCTCTGATGGCAAATCAGTTTGCGGAAGCCTCCGGGTTGCAAGTATCAGCTCTGATGTACACTGGGCTAATTCTGTTTATTATGACACTGATTGTTAATATTTTGGCAGAGTGGATTGTTTCTCAAGTAAGAGCGAAGTACAACTAGAAGTTGGCCGCGATTTCCTACATAATTTTAGTTTATGTCAAATAGCGTCTCCGATGAGAATCCTTTGGTATCGAAAATAGGCAGTTTAAAGAAGGTTAAAAACAGCCCGCAAGCGCTGTTTAGTCTGGGGATGACTGTACTGGCTGGAGCTGGTCTGGCACTCACCCTGCTGCCTTTGTTTGCAGTGCTTTCCTATGTCACCGTACAAGGTTTTAATCGCCTGAATTTAGACTTGTTTACCAAGCTGCCACCGCCGCCCGGACTATCGGGAGGCGGTATTGCTAATGCAATTGTCGGTACGTTAATGACCGTAGGAATTGCTTCTTTAATTGCTGTTCCTTTTGGTGTATTGGCCGCAATTTATTTGTCGGAATTCAGCAGCGGCCAAGTAGCTCGCTGGGTACGCTTTGCTACTAATGTCCTCAGCGGCGTTCCTTCGATTATTGCCGGGGTATTTGCCTACGGTTTGTTCGTGGTAAATATGGGAGGTTTTTCGGCAATTGCAGGGGGTGCGGCGCTGGCTGTGCTGATGTTGCCTACGATTGTGCGGACTACTGACGAAGCTCTACAAATCGTCCCGCAAGATATTAGATGGGCGTCGGTTGGTGTGGGCGCTTCTAATTATCAGACGGTGTTGCAGGTGGTTTTGCCTGCGGCAATTCCGGCTATTTTAACAGGTGTGACTCTGGCAATTGCCCGCGCTGCTGGAGAAACTGCTCCTTTGATTTTCACGGCGCTCAATTCGCCTTTTTGGCCGGGAGGATTTGATAAGCCAACTCCGAGTCTTTCGGTTTTGGTGTACAACTTTGCAACGGTTCCTTTTAAGGCACAGAAAGAATTGGCCTGGGCGGCATCTTTGATTTTGGTGCTTATGGTTTTGCTGACGAGTATTCTTTCTCGCTGGGCTACTCGCCAAAAAGTTTATTAGTCAGTTGACAGTTGTCAGTTGACAGTTGTCAGAGCATTTTCGGTTAAATAAATATAATTATTGTAGGGGCGGGTTCGCCAAGATATTCAATAGAAACCCGAGTTCCAGTAAACCCGCCCCTACCAAGATATTATAAGCAATCTACCGGAATTGAGATCGTTGTTCAGCGGTAATTTGTACAAATTGAGAGGATAGTTAGCTGTATGATGATGGATTTAGACCACCAAACGGAAACAGTTTTACGGACAGAAAATATCAATATTTTTTACGGCGCTTTTCACGCGGTTAAAAATGTTTCAATGGAGATTCCTAAAAATCGCATTACTGCCTTGATTGGGCCGTCTGGCTGCGGTAAAAGTACAATTCTGCGGTGTTTTAACCGCCTTAACGATTTAGTAAGCGGTTTTCGTTTAGAGGGTAGAATTGATTACCACGGTCAAAATCTTTACGATCCTGATATTGATGCTGTGGCGGTGCGCCGCAAGATTGGGATGGTATTTCAAAAGCCGAATCCTTTCCCTAAGTCGATTTATGACAATATTGCTTACGGGGCGAGGGTAAACAATTATAAGGGAGATATGGATGAGCTGGTGGAAAAATCGCTCAGCCAAGCTTATTTGTGGGATGAGGTGAAGGATAAGTTGAAGCAAAGCGGTTTTTCTCTTTCGGGTGGCCAGCAGCAGCGTTTGTGTATTGCTAGGGCGATCGCGATTAATCCTGATGTAGTGTTAATGGATGAACCTTGCGCTTCTCTTGACCCGATTTCTACGATTAAGATTGAGGAGTTGATGCGGGAACTCAAGGAGAAGTATACGATTGTGATCGTTACTCACAATATGCAGCAGGCTTCTAGGGTTTCTGACCTGACTGCTTTTTTCAATGCTAAACTTTCTGACGATGGGAAGCGGTTTGGCTATCTTGTGGAGTGTGATAAGACTGAGATAATTTTCCAAAGTCCAAAGGAAGAGTCTACTTTAGATTATGTCAGCGGCCGTTTTGGTTGAGCCCCGACAGGTTGAAACTTGTCGCTACAAAAACTCTCGTCTCTCTCGCTTGAAACTAAAAACATTTACAGCAGTTTTTAGCAATAGGAGGTACAGTCTGGCGTGGGGCATGGGGCATGGGGCATGGGGCATGGGATTGCCCCGTGTACCTCATAAACCTGCAATCTGCTGTAATTTGCTGAGTATCGTAGCGACAACAAAACCCGCGTAAAACTTTTGTCAATTGAGAATCCCGCTTTCTTGGAGAAAGCGGGATTCTGGATTTTATGATTAAAAGCTCAATCTGAGATGTTGCACCATTCTCAATAAGCTTTTTAGGAACAGGCAAGATGCCTGTTCCACAAGAAAATTCACTCTTTGTGGAACAGGCATCTTGCCTGTTCTTGACAATGGTGCAAGATGTGAGTCGATCGCACTTTTTGCAGATACAAGCCACTGATTTTTGTGAAGAAATGATCGAAGGGTTCACATATTCTTCATCCAATGCTTTAACAGGTTTTCTTTAACCATGTTTTGTCGCATAACTTCGAGCAAGTATTCCTGAGCTTGGTCTTGGCTTAACCTTTTGACTTCTTCGCGTAGCACTTGCAGTTTGAACTGCTGTTCCATGCTGAGGCTGGTTGTAGACATATCCATAAATCGCTCCTCCAGTTTGCTGAGATTGATGCGAGATTGATCGGAATGACGTTTCGCAGAATTTGTTGTGTCTCCTACATTGTAAACTATCATAACATTCCCTTGACAATATGTCCAAAGTAGACATTTTGAGACTAATTTGTGTAGCAAAAGTACATCTAAGTGGGGGGAGCCTTATCATAAAAAGGCGTAAAGACAGGGAAGCCTAAGCCAAAGGAGCTAGTTCGTATGGATGCCATGGAGTTTTTTCAAAGCAGTGCTGGAGAGTGGCGTTCTCAGCGCAGCACTCACCACCTCGCTTTCCGCCAAGCGGAGATTGGGGATTCAAATATTCAGGTAACGGCGCTGGGTGCGGATGACGCGCGAGTGGCCGAGATTTGCAAGATGCACGAAGTCGATCCGAGCCGGGCTGCTGGGGGGGCTTTTGTGACTTGGCACGGCTCGATGGCGTGGGATAAGGATGATGAGAATCATAAAGGGTCTACCGTGTTCGCGATCGTCCCCGATCCTGAAAATCCCCGACAGGGCTTGATGTTGCGCGAACGGGGCTATGCGGAAATTGTGCCGGTGGCTGGCCGTTTTGAGATGGATGATGAGGATGGGCTGCTGCTGATTACCGAATACGAGACGATGAGTTCGATCGAGCGTTTCTGGTTTGCTAATCCGAACGTGCGGATGCGGACAAGTACCGTAAAGCGCTTTGGCGGTTTCAGCACATCGACTTTTTGTACCGAAATTCGGGTGCAACCAGACTCGGATGCAACATCAGAAGCAGCAGCAGATCAAGTGGCCGGCAGCGAGTTTTATTCGGCTCTGGGTTGGTAATTTATTTGACTGTGAACGGTTGACTGTTTATGGTTGACTGTTTACGGTTGACTAAAATCTGCCAACTGCCAACTGCCAACTGCCCACTGCCAACTGCCCACTGACAACAGTCAACAAATGTTACAGATTGTTGCAAAAATTCAGGAAAATCAGATTTAGATTGCGGGAATCCCCTAATCTGTATGTTGGTTAGTTGTATCCGTTTTGCTGGCAGCTCACGGTGTCAACTATTTCTGAAATTTGAGATAACGGAGATTTTAACGTGGCGCTTCCTTTATTAAGCTACGCCCCCAAGAGCCAAAACCAGCGCGTTGCTGGTTATGAAGTGGGGAGCGACGAGCAGCCGAGAATTTTCACAACTGAAAATGTGCTCTCGTCTGGAGACATGGAAAATTTGATTTGGGCTGGATATCGCCAGATTTACAGCGAACACCAAATCCTCAAGAGCAACCGCCAAACGTCTTTGGAGTCGCAACTCAAGTTCGGCCAAATTACTGTGCGGGACTTTATTCGCGGTTTGGCGACTTCTTCTCCTTTCTTGGAGCGGAATTATCAAACTAACAGCAATTACCGATTTGTAGAAATGTGCGTGCAGCGCATTTTGGGTCGGGATGTGTACAGCGAGCGCGAAAAGATTGCTTGGTCGATCGTCGTAGCCAATAAGGGGCCTCAAGGCTTTATTGACGAGTTGGTCAATAGCGAAGAGTACCTGGATAAGTTCGGTTATGACACAATACCTTACCAGCAGCGCCGAATTTTGCCTCAGCGAGTTGGAGGGGAAACTCCTTTCAACTTGAAGACGCCCCGCTACAGCGAATACCACCGTTCGCAGCTTGGCTTCCCGCAAATCATCTGGCAAACAAGTGTCCGCCGTTTTGTTCCTCAAGAACAGCAGCCGAAAGCTGGCGATCCGTCGAACTATTTGGGTATGGCGCGCAATATGCCCATGCCTGCTACTCCGCCCCAGCGCGTGCCTCTGGCTAATATCAATATCGACACGATGGTTCCCCGTCGCCGGTAATTGATGCTGCCCTGATGCGATTATTTGTGTCGGGCGATCGACTGAATCGATCGGCTTTTAGGCTGAGAGAGTTTTGAGTCTTGAGTTTTGAGGTTTGAGTTTTTTGATAAACTTGGAATCCAAAACTCAGGGCTCATAATTTTTGGGGAAAAAAGGAAGTTCGGCAACGAGCAATCTACAGGATTTAACCGATAAATATTAGACTTGAATTGAAGCTATTCTTTGCTCTCCTATCTTGAAATGTATCTGCGTTCCTCTGCGTGCATCTGCCTTCATCGGATCGCGAATTAAATAACTTACAATTTTAATTGTTATTGTGGAAGTTATTTAATTCTCATTCCATCTGCGGTTTGCCTATTACATCAAAAATTTAGGCAAGAAGTTTAATCAAGAAAAAAGGCAGGGGGAAAAATGTTTATAGTAAGGCCTTTAGTCATTAAAAAGGTAAAGGATCAGGTTCTGACGGTAACAGACTTACGCCAGTATAAGCAGATTGGAGTCTATCAAAAATGTATTCAAAAGCTTCTTCAAAGTGTCTGGGTTCATCAATGAGAATCTTGAATTCGTGACCCCAAGGATAAACGGTGACAATGAAATTGTCAATAACTTTGTTAACACTCAAAGATATTTCGACTGTTTCGCGATCGCCATTTTGGGGATTTTCGGGATTTTCGCAAACATCGATCGCACCATCAAAATACAGAATGCCATTGTCATCAAACTTCTGATTTTGCTTTTGAATCGGGCATTCCAAATAATCGCTCATTTGCGTGATAAAAATGTCACTAAAATCCTGACAAGCTTCGCAGGATTCGCGGTATGCTTGCCGGGATGCGGCGTAAGCTTTGCAAAGTTTCTCAAATTTAGACATAGAAATTACCAGTGTTAACTGCCTAACATATCAAGTGTGAGAGCGCAACCGCAATATTTTCAACAAAGTGTTGAATTGATCGGGTAAAGGCGCGATCGCCTCTATTAATTCTCCGGTTACGGGATGCTGCAATGTCAGCCGCCATGCGTGGAGGGCTTGTCCGGTTAAATTGACGCCGATAGAACGGTTGGAACTGTACATCGGGTCGCCGACAATGGGATGTTTGATCTCCGCTGTATGCACGCGAATTTGATGGGTGCGGCCGGTTTCTAATTGATAGTGCATTAAGCAATAGTTGCCGATTCTTTCTTTGATTTTCCAGTGAGTAACTGCGGGGCGACCGCCTTTTTCTACTGGTACTACCGCCATTTTTTTGCGATCTGTGGGATGCCGCCCGATGGGTAGGTCTATTGTACCTGTTTCGGTGTTGGGAGCACCGTAAACTATGCCTAAATATTCGCGGCGGGCGGTTTTGGTTTTGAGTTGGGCTTGCAGGTGTTGGTGGGCGATGTCGGTTTTGGCGATCGCGATCGCACCTGTTGTATCTTTGTCTAATCTGTGTACGATTCCCGGCCGCTGAACTCCGCCTATTTCTGCTAGGGGACAGTGCGCTAACAGGGCGTTGACTAATGTACCGTCTGCGTGTCCGGCGGCTGGGTGGACGACTAATCCGGCTGGTTTGTTGATGATAATTAGGCTGTCATCTTCGTAGAGGATGTCGAGGGGAATTGCTTCGGCCTGCAACTTTGTGGGTTCGGTTTCGGGTAAAGTGAGGTGGATGCGATCGCCCGTTTTTACTGATATTTTTTTCGAGGTGCAGGTTTCGTCGTTGACTTTGACGTTACCTTGTGATATGAGGCTTTGGATTCGCGATCGGGATAAGTCCGGTATCTGGTTTGACAGCCAAATATCTAATCGCTGATTGACATTACTGCGATCGAATTCTTCTGTATTTTCTACTGTGTAAATCTGTGCCGCAGTGTCTATTTCTATCATTATACTTTCTTTGGTAGTTAGAGAGTCGATGGCAGAGTGTCCCCTACCATCTCTCCTACAAAACCGTGCTTGCGACTTTCACCGCACACGGCTCCTGAATGATGTAATCCTGGTTATGGATACAGTAAGATCGCATCACGAGATGATTTATACCGCTTGATAGTTTTCCTTTTACCCCTACATCCCACCATCAGATTTTTCTGTGGCATTAGGCTTTTAAAGGGTTACTTAGTCTCTATCTTTTACACCACCCGGCGCTGTCAGCATATCTCTGCTATT